>CAYJHV010000001.1:0-28953 GCA_964369825.1 uncultured Desulfovibrionaceae bacterium
ATTGACTGGCGTCAATGCTCCAAAGACCTTGCGCAATGAATTGCGCAGAGGTCTTGAATTATAAAATTTTTACGATTTCTTATCCTTGATTTGCATATCATGCTATTATTTTCAATTTAAAAAATTTGAAAATTGGTGGATAGTTGAGGAAATGGTACAAGTTTTGATTTCTTAGAAAGAATTTTTCTAGAAGAAAGACTTGCCTTTTGTGCGGCAAAGCCTTATTTTAAAAGGGAGCCGTAGCTCCTGTTGACGCAGAAACTACGACCGGCAAGGTGGTTAGCACCCCCTTATTGTGTGATTGCTACAACGTAAATCAATTTTTATGACCCGTATCAGCTACATTCTGATACGGGTCAACTTTTAATAAGCTTTAGTAGCTATTAAAAGAACGAGCATCAGACCGATAACGGTTGCATAAAATAGCTTCCGCATGGCTTATACCCTCCTTTCTCGACTTAGCGAGTCTCTACACCTTGCCGATGCATCAAAGAAGGGCAATCACACAAGAAAATTGTAGGCTATTTGAGAAGGGAGTACAAGTTTTGAATTTTTAAAAAGAAAACCTTGCCTTTTACAGTACAATGCTCTGCTTTGTTCTTCGTTGTACCGCATTATTTTAATGACAAATATAAGTAGAAGGAGTATGCTACAAGTATAAAAGGTTATAATTCAACACACTCTGTTACAATATTTTAGGATTTGTATGAAAAAGAAACGTCTGCTTCCCAAACTCATATTTTTGCTTTTCGTGGCTGTGCTTTGCTACGTCGGTTTTATTTTTTTTGAAGACAATGATGGTCCAAGCGTGGTTCTTAGCCCACAAACAGGTTTTATCTCAAAACACTCTGAATTCACTCTTGAACTTAGCGATCCTTCCAAGGTTCGCTCGGTGGAAGTGCTTTTGCGCCATGATAATCAAGTCATACCGGTTTTTTCACAAAATTTTGAACCGTATTCAACGGATCAGCAGGTACAATTTGACTTTAAAAATGTTCCCATTCCGCAGGGAAGTTTTGATCTTGAGGTCAAGGCAAAGGATGCTTCATTGGGTTCTTTTGGACTTGGAAACAGTACGGTACTGAGTATTCCGGTTATGCTTGATAACACTCCACCCAAGGTGAATATTAAAAGCTCTCCTGCCACGGTGCGTCGTGGCGGAACCGGCGCTATTCGCTATCAAGTTAACGAAAATATGCTAAAAAGCGGCATACATGTGGGGGGGCATTATTTTAAGGGCTATGCTTTGGACGAAAAAAATGCCGTATGTTATTTTGCATTTCCGCACAATATGCAACTTGCAGACTTTAAGCCCATTCTTGAGGTGCGAGACCTTGCCGGAAATATAACCAATACTCCGGTACCCGGACGAGTTGCCGATAGGAAATTTAAAAATGATACCATTAAAATCACAGATAGTTTTTTGGAGAAAGTGAGTCAAAAGCTCTTTGACCTTGCGCCCAATGCCGCCACTCCTTTGCAAAGATTTTTAATTATTAACAGTGATATTCGTAATGCCAACACGGCTTTTTTACGAGAACTTGGGCAGAAAAGCGGTGATACCGTATATTGGTCAGGAGCTTTCAAACATTTGCCACGTTCGGCATCACGAGCAGGCTATGGAGAATATCGCTCTTACACTTATAATGGGAAAGTCATTGATAATCAATGGCATCTTGGCTATGACCTTGCGTCTGTGAAAGAAGATAAAATTCCTGCCGCCAATGATGGCAAGGTTATTTTTACAGGTAATCTTGGAATTTATGGAAATCTTGTGGTAATTGACCATGGTTATGGTCTCATGTCCTTATATTCACATCTTACAGATATCATGACCAAAGTTGACAGTGTGGTGAAAAAAGGGGATATAATCGGAACTACGGGAATTTCCGGTATGGCCTTTGGCGATCATGTGCACTTTGGGATTTTGGTTGGCGGCATTGAAGTAACGCCGCTGGAATGGCTTGATATAAATTGGATAAAAAATAATATCTTGAATAGGATAGATGGTAAATAAAGTGGACGGTTTGTCTCATTTTCCCATAATTTCCTATGTATGTCTTGGCTCCAATGAAGGGGACAGTGCGCATATTTTGCGTCATGCCATTGAAACTATAGATAAAGAAAATGGCTTGAGGGTACTTGCCACGTCAAAGGTTTATCGCACGGAACCTCAAGGCTTAAAAGAGCAAAATTGGTTTCATAATCAGATTATAAGTATTGCTTGCGCTGATTTTTGGACGGCAGAATATTTACTGAATTTTTTGCTGAAAGTGGAGAAAATGCATGGAAGAGTACGAGGAGAAGTGCAAGATGCGCCACGCACCTTGGATTTGGACCTCTTACTTTTTGGACAGGAAGTGATCACTCATCCGCAGTGTACCCTGCCTCATGCTCGTATGTTTTTGAGGGCATTTGTGCTTATACCTTTGCGAGAAATCATTGCACAAGATGCGCTTGATTTTTTACAAAGTGGACATGCGACAAGTAATGATTATATTGATAGTCGCTTGCTAAGATTGGCGTATATAGTACGGGACGATAAAATTTTTCAGCGTTAAGGAGTTTTTATGATAAAATGGATATTAATAATTTTGTCAATTTACATTTTGTACAGGCTTTTTGCCAATGACATAAAAAAGAAATTGGCAAAAGAAAATGCCGACAATAATACTGAACAAAAAATTGCCAGCGGAGAAATGGTTAAAGATCCGGAATGTGGCACGTATATAGATAAAGAAAGCAGTATTACCGTGCGCAATGGGGAAACTGTACATCGTTTTTGCAGCTATGAATGTCGAGATGCTTTTCTGGAAAAAGTTAATAATGGCGGACGAGTTTTAGAAGATAGTACCACATCTTCCGATTCCGACGATTAATGTACCCATATGACAGCTTCTTCTTCCGGTGATGCCATTTTCTGGGCAGAACATGTGGATCAATGGCTTGATATGTTGCTTGCAGAGCGTGGGCTTTCTCCGCATACTGCCGCTGCTTACGGGCAGGATTTGAAAAATTTTTTGCTATTTTTAGAGGAAAGTGCTCAAGAAAATCGGCGGGAATTTCAGGAAGAAGAGCTTTTTTTGTTTTTGGCATGGCTGCGTGGGCGAGGGCACAGTGGGCGAACCCTTGCACGCCATCTTTCCAGCTTACGAGGTTTTTTCACGTATTTGGTGGAAGAAAATATTTTTCGTAAAAATCCTGCAAAACTTTTGGACAGTCCCAAATTACCGGCACTTTTGCCGCATTTCTTAAGTCAAGAAGATATGCAAAAATTGCTTGCCAAACCTTGTTTACGAGAAAGGGCAGGGCAGAGGGATCGTTGCATTTTAGAACTACTTTATGCCTCGGGCTTACGTGTTACAGAGTTATGCCAATTGAGATTAAGAGATATTGACAGTCAAAGGCGTATTTTACGCATTTTTGGCAAGGGTTCCAAGGAGCGTTTGGTGCCCATGCACGAAAATGCCATGTGCTTTTTGGATGGCTACCTCCAAGAATGGCGCAAGTTATTTGATCCTAAGGAAGATTTTGTTTTTGTTAATCGTTCCGGTCGAGGACTTACTCGTCAATATATTAGGAAATTAGTAAAAAAATATGCCTTGGAAGCCGGTATAGCGCAAAATATTTCCCCACATACTTTTCGTCATTCCTTTGCTACCCACCTTTTGGAAGGAGGTGCTGATTTGCGCTCGGTGCAAATGCTCTTGGGGCACAGCGATATCAGCGCCACAGAAATTTACACTCATGTGCAAATGCGCCGTCTGCAAGAAATACATCAGCGTTATCACCCAAGAAATATGAGCACGGCAAATAGTGCACAGCAAAATAATTATCAAGAATATACGGACCATGAGGCATAAATATGTTTTGCGAATATAAATTGAGCCGAGAGTACTTTAAAAAACATGACGAAGATAAAAAAACTCTTATAACATGTCATAATAATGCCGATTTTGACGCCTTTGCCGCCATCATTGCCGCACAATTTCTTTATCCCGGTGCCATTTTACTTTTTCCCAGCACTCAAGAAAAGGCTTTGCAATTATTTTATAGTGAAACTGCCGTTTTTATGTACAACTTTAAAAAAACCGAAGAGATAGAATGGGAAAACATTGAAAAATTGATCTTGGTGGACACAAGGCAAAAATCTCGCTTGCAACATATTGCGCCCTTGCTTGAGCGCAATAATGTGGAAATTCATATTTGGGATCATCATCCCGATACCAACGACGACATCGAAGGTACTATTCAAGTTATTGAAAAAACCGGATCGGCGGTAACCTTGGTTATTCGCAGTTTAAAGGAAAAAAATATTGAAATTTCTTGTCAAGATGCTACCATTATAGGACTTGGAATTTATGCCGATACAGGTTCATTTACCTATTCCTCCACTGCACCGGAAGATCTGGAAGCGGCGGCATGGTTACTTAAAAAAGGTATGGATGTTACTGCCATAACAGATATTGCTGCCCAAGAACTTACCAGCGCACACATTAAAGCTCTACATTCTCTCTTGGAATCTGCCACCGTTTATCACGTTAATAATATTCCTGTGGTCATTGCCGATGTTTCCATGGAGCACTATTTGGGAGATTTTGCTTATCTTGCGCATAAACTCATGGAGATGGAACGATTTTCGGTGCTTTTTGCTTTGGGACGTATGGGTGACCGTATTACCGTTGTGGCACGAAGCCGGCGAGAAGACATTAATGTGGGCATGGTTTGTAAAAAACTTGGCGGCGGCGGACATGCTTATGCAGCCTCTGCTTCGGTTCGCCACAAAGCCATTCATGATGTGCGAGAAACGATTTTTCAAGCTCTTATCAGTCAAGCACATACGGAAAAATGCGCCGCCGATTATATGTCTTCCCCTGCTCTTGGCATTGAAGAAGGCATAAGTATTAAAGAAGCTTATGCTTTTATGGTACACTTTGATCTCAAAGCTGTGCCGGTATTCAAAAAAGGGACACGTATGTGTCTTGGTATTTTGGATGTACATACGGCAGGGCGTGCCGTGAATCATAAATTGCAAGAATTTGCTACTTATATGCAAAAAGATTTTGCAAGCCTGCCGCCTCATGCTAAATTATCTGAACTTATTGAGATTATAATTGAATCGCATCAGCATCTTGTGCCCATTGTACAAGATGATGTGGTTATTGGTGTGGTTACTCGTACAGATCTTGTGCAAATTTTTATGAATGACGGAAATCCTATTCCTCAATATCAAAATACCAAACCACGTTCGCTTAAAAAACTTTTACGAGAGCGTCTACCCAAACATATTTATGAATTACTGACCCTTGCCGGTGCCATAGCAGATTCTATGCATATTACGGCTTATGTTGTGGGCGGCTTTGTACGAGATATTTTGCTCGAATACAAAAACTTTGACATAGATATTGTGGTGGAAGGTAATGGTATAGCCTATGCTCGAGAGCTGGCAAAGCAGCTTAACGGGCGTATGCGTGTGCATCAAAAATTTCAAACGGCACTTGTTATCATTGCAGCAGAAAATGGCAAGGAAGTTCGTGTAGATATAACAACAGCTCGTTTGGAGTATTATAAATATCCCGCTGCCATTCCCACCATGGAAATTTCTTCCATTAAATTGGATTTATTCCGCAGAGATTTTACCATCAATACCTTAGGTGTACAGCTTGGAAAAAATGTTTTTGGTGAATTGGTAGACTTTTTTGGTGGGCAAAGAGATATTCATGACAAACGTATACGAGTTTTGCACACGCTCAGTTTTGTAGAAGACCCTTCACGTTGCCTGAGGGCGGTACGCTTTGAGCAACGTTATGATTTCAAGCTCGGGCCTATAACCGAACAGCTTATTAAAAATGCGCTGAGCTTAAAACTTATGGACAAATTATTGGGAGCACGCCTTTATCATGAACTACGTAATATTTTTGATGAAACAAATCCCATCCTCGTATTGCAACGCTTAAATTCACTTCATATCTTAAAAGCCATACATCCCAAGCTGGAACTGAGTCCAAACAAAGTAAAATTTTTCACCTCCTTAAAAAATATGCTTGATTGGTATAATCTTCTATATTTTACAGATAGACCTAAAATATGGGTTTTGTACGTGCTTGGTTTCTGTCATCGACTTAATTACAAACAAAGTGCCGAAATTTTACGTCGTTTTGGTATTGCAAAAGTTCAACAGGATGAAATTTTACTTTTACGGGAATCAATACGAAGTTTACGTCCTCAAATTAAATCGTGGCTCAGTGGAACTAAGAAAATCAGTGTTTTATGTACCTTACTTGCCAATGCATCCATCGATGCTTTGCTTTTTATGATGGCACGCAGTCCCGCTGATGATTTGCGAAAAGTTCTTTCACGTTATATCACCACTTGGCGTCATGAAAAAATTGATATTTCCGGTAAAGATTTGTTGAGCGAAGAATTTTCTCAGTTAAGTAAATATAGACTTGCCCCCGGTCCCATGCTTGGTCAAATACTACAGGGAGTTAAAGATGCTAAATTAGACGGGCTTGCCTCAAATCGTGACAGTCAACTTAAGCTTGCCAAAAAGTTACACCTCAAGCTTGTCAAAAAATCTTTAAAAAATGAAAATCAAAAGAAGTCTTGATGTATACTTTTTTTTGGGAAATTTTTTAACTGAGCCAAATTTAGTGAGTATTTACTTTTATAAAAAATTATCTAAAGCATTCCGGAAAAATACCGATGATTTTAACAACTGGTGAGTATGTGCCGTCTTATGGATTTTGCAAAAATCAATAATGAAACTTTTTTTGATTGTGGTAAAGAAGTGCCGATTAAATAGAAATATATTATTTTATCCAAAATGCTATTTTTGTAGTTGTTTGTTATAATAATATAAAATTCTCAAAAAAGCCAGTTTTGTTACAAGTGAGAATCAAACCGGTATTTAATTCGTGCTTCCTTAAAAATAGTCGTTAAAGCAAGTGTAAGGAGAAGATTATGGGTTTAAAATTATTAGGAAAAATGTTGTTGTACATTTTAACTCCCGCCATCATTGGTCTTGTGGCATTGGCAACATTTTCAGGAGTACAAAGTAGAAATGATGCCATGGAGACAGCACGTTTACAGGTCACAGAACTTACACGTGTGCAAGCCAGTGAACTTAATAATATTATAGACTATATTATTGATGTTACAAACTTTACCAGCACTATTTCCACCTTCAGAAGATTTGCCGCAGGTGCTGTGCAAGGGGCTGACACCTCACAACAAGAAGCACTGCATAAGCTTATTAATGTTACTTTGTCTAAGTTAGTAAGTGAATATAGAGATATATCCTCAAGCTTTGTAACTAATACCGAGGGTACAATTATTGCGCATACAGCACCTTCTCGTGTAGGTGACAGTGTTGCTAATTATGAAGCTGTCAAAGAAGCATTGCTGGGGAAAAATTATATTGAAATCAGAACATCCGGAGAAACTAAACAATTGAGTGCTTTTGTGGGTGCTCCCATTGTGCAAGAAGGTAAAACCGTAGGTACTTTGGTTGTCAAGATTGACCTTGCTACCTTGAATAAAAATTCTGTGGGTACCATCGCCCTTACGCCCAACATGTCTCCCTATGTGTATGATTCAAGATTCGTTGTTATTATGGACAGGCAAACTCAATATGTGGGAGAAGATGATTCTGCCACACCACAAAGCCGCTATATTGCCGCAACAAAACAGGGCTCTTCAATTTATGAATTTGAAGGGCAAGAAATGATAGGTTTTTTTGCGCACGTTCCCATTGCAGATTGGTATGTTGTCATTGATACACCTCTCTCAGAACTTTTAGCAAACGCAAATAAACTTACCTTTGAAATTCTTATACTTGCCGCAATCATAGCCATTATTGTCAGTATTGTTATCTTTATAGTTGCCAAAGGAATTGTTATTGCTATGCGTAATGGAGCGCAATTTGCGACCTATGTGGCCGCAGGTAATTTGCAATTAAGTGCCGAACAAGAAAGCGGTCTAGAAAATGCTATCAAGCGTAATGATGAAATTTCCACCCTTGCCATAGGTCTTAAGACCATGCTTGGTAATTTGGCAAAGATATTCAAAGAAGCTGAAGATGCCACTGCCGAAGCCAAAAAAGCTGTGACTGAGGCTGAAGAGGCAAAGCAAAAAGCTTTTGAAGCTGCCGAAGAAGCCAGCAAAGCCAGACGTGAAGGCTTGCTTGATGCAGCACATCAACTGGAAGGAGTGGTAAGTATTGTGGCTTCTGCTTCCGATCGTCTTTCTTCACAGGTGGAAATTTCCTCTCAAAGCGTACATGAACAAGCAAGTCGTATTGCGCAAACGGCTGCAGCCATGGAAGAAATGAATGCTACCATTATTGATGTGGCCAAAAACTCCGGATCTAGCGCCGAACTTACGGAAAGTGCCAAGGAAAAAGCCCTTCATGGTGCTGAGATTACTGAAAAGTGCAAAGAATCCATCACCGAAGTGCAGCAACAATCCATGACTTTACGTGAAAATATGAATGCTCTTGCCGAACATGCTCAGTCCATTAATACAGTTATGGGCGTTATTTCTGATATCGCCGACCAAACTAATTTGTTGGCACTTAATGCTGCCATCGAAGCGGCCAGAGCCGGTGAAGCCGGACGTGGTTTTGCCGTTGTTGCCGATGAAGTACGTAAACTTGCGGAAAAGACCATTGCTTCTACCTCTGATGTGGCAAAGGCCATTACTGCCATTCAGGCTAGCACAGAAAGCAATGTGAAGCAGGTTGATATTGCTGTGAACGGGATTGAGGAAGCCACCGAACTTGCCAATTTGAGCGGTGAGGCATTGCAAGCCATTTTGGAAATTACGGAAACCAGTGCCGGCGGAGTGCGAGCCATTGCCACTGCCAGTGAAGAACAATCTGCCACGGTGAGTGAAATGAATAGTACCATTGACCAAATCAATGAGATTGCTAACAGCACAAGCAGATCCATGGATGAAGCATCTTCGGCAGTAATGGAACTTTCCGCACAAACACAAGAGCTTACAAAGATTATTGAAAACTTGAAAAAGAGCTAAGAACGTATTTTGTATGGAGTTAAGTTTATGCTTAACTCCATACAAAATACTTCATGCTCAATATTCTAAATTCCAAATTCCAAACTCCAAACTCAGCACTTTTCTCGCTGCAAAGGCAAGTATTGATCAAGGTATATACCATTACACTCCACACGAGCACGCATAACGTAAATTTCAACGCCTGTTTCAAGAGCCTGCCAAAATAGTTTGGCATATGCAGGGTCAATAATTTCTGCCGGCGCAAAGCATTTTCCGTCCGCACGTTGTACAAGGTAGAACATGGCAGCCCGTTCACCGCTGTGTACAATGTCCATGAGTTCCAAAAGATGCTTTTGCCCTCGAAGTGTGGGCGCATCGGGAAATAGAGCAACGTCATCTTCCACTAAGGTGACGTTTTTACATTCCACCCACAAGGGGATTTTGTCTTTACCGCTGATGCAAGCATCAAGTCGTGAATTACCACGTTTAGCTTCTCGCTTAAAATGTGTGTAACCGTGAGCGAATTCCAGTAACCCGGCATGAAAAGCCGCTTCTAAAATTTTATTGGGTACAGCGGTATTTACCCCCACCCAAAAACCGTTTCCGGTTTCCACATTCTGGTTTTGCCCTTGAGCAAATACTTTGGGTAACCAAACTGCCTCTTGGGTGTAAGCTAATTTTCGCTTGGGATTATTGGCAGGGGAAAGTAGTACCGGTAAGCCTTGGCGTAAAAGGCCGAGCATGGAGCCGGAATTATTGCTGTGTACCCATGTTTCTTCTGCATTAAGTAAGACGGACACGGAAAATCTTTTGTGTCGACGTAAGAAAAAGCCCACACGCATATTTTTTGGGTATAAAAATACAGGTTGTGCGCTAGAATTCGTAGGAGATAAAGAGTTTACTTTTTTTGTCATATGTGGTAAAATAAGAAAAATTTTTGTGTGTTGGCTAAAAAAGCCAAGTAACAGTTTGTTTTTAAGCAAATAAGCATTTTGTTCAATTATAAGGGATCCAACAACAATGAAACTTGCAAATAAATTTTCTTCTGTCAAGCCTTCCGCCACTCTTGCCATCAATGCCAAAGCCATGGAACTTAAAAATCAAGGAATAGGAATAATTAGTCTTGCGGTGGGTGAACCGGATTTCACCACCCCAAAGCATATTTGTGAGGCTGCCAAAATTGCCATTGATGCCGGTTTTACTCGTTATACCGCCGTTCCCGGTATTATGGAATTGCGCCAAGCTGTGGCTAATTATTATGACCATGAATATGGCGCACGTTTTGCTCCCGAAAATGTAGTTATTTCCAATGGCGGCAAACAACCTTTATATAATATTATGCAGGCATTGTTAAATCCTCATGATGAAGTGCTCATTCCTGCACCATATTGGGTAAGTTATCCCGAAATGGCAGCCCTTGCCGAAGCAAAAGCTGTGGAAGTGCCAACCTTGGTGGAAGATGATTTCAAGGTGAGTACAGCACAGCTTGAACAATACTTAACTCCCCAAAGTCGTATGCTTATTTTGAACTCTCCTTCCAATCCCACAGGCGTTATTTATAGTCAAGAGGAATTGGATACGCTTATGGCATGGGCCATGGAAAAGGGGCTTTTTGTTATTTCCGATGAAATTTATGACCAACTTGTATATGACGGTAAAAAATCTGCCACAGCTGCCCATTGGTTTTTGCGCTATCCCGAACAAGTGGCGCTGTGTAATGGTCTTTCCAAAAGTTATGCCATGACCGGTTGGCGTGTGGGGTATAGCGTGTGTTGTCCGCCTTTGACCAAGACCATTATCAATCTTCAGGGGCAAAGTACCTCCAATGTATGTTCCATCGCACAAAAAGCTGCTCTTGCTGCTCTTGAAGGTCCAAAGGACTTTATGCAAACCATGCGCACGGCTTTCACAAGGCGCAGAGATATGGGCTATGCTGCCATTAAAAATTGGGAAAAGGCCATTTGCCCAAAACCCGGCGGTGCTTTTTATTTTTTTGTGGACATTCATAAATACTATCGTCCCGGCCTTGCCAATGATGTGGAAGTGTGCACGGCTTTACTTGAAAAAGCGCATGTGGCAGTGGTACCCGGCTCTGCCTTTGGTGATGATAAATGCATACGCTTTTCTTATGCACTTTCCGATGAGGTGCTTATGGATGCGCTCACACGCATTGGAAATATACTTGAGGGAGTTTAGTTTTAACTTGTTATTAGTTTGAGATATTTATGAAAAATAAAATTTTCCCCCAAAATTTACATGGGCTGAGCGAAGCCTTGGCAAGAATTACAAATTCGCCCACTTTGACCACAGGCAATTTTCAGGATGCCGCTCTTATCATTGCCAAAGAAGGCGCTCATGCACTTGATGTTACACGTGTTTCCATCTGGAATGTTTATCCCAATAATAAGCAAATGGAATGCGTTTTGCGCTATAATGCTGAAAATGGTTTGGTGGATAAAGCCGAAGATTTCAGCTTAGATTCCAGTGAGTCGTACTTTGAAGCATTGCAGGTTAATCGTATCATCCGTGCCGACCATGACAGTCCCGAAGCCTTGGCTGTTTTTGAAGATGTGTATGATGGAAACATAACTGCCATGCTTGATGCTCCGGTGCGTGTGCGTGGTGAACTTGTGGGGGTTATTTGTCTTGAGCAAAATCATCATCAGCGTATTTGGTCTCCTGAGGAAATGAACTTTGCCTCATCTTTGGCAGACTTTTTGGCACTTGCCAAATCCTCGGCATTGTATGCCAAGGCCATTGATGATTTGAATATGACCAAAAAACGTGCGGACAGGCTTATGGCCAATTTACCGGGAGCCATCTATCAATGCTTAAACGAACCCCCCACCTACAGATTTACTTATGTGAGTGAAGGGTGTTATCCCCTATATGGGTATACTCCCGAAGAATTAACCCGTGAAGGCGGGGTACGTTTTTTTGATTTGGTGCATCCGGAAGATGTACAAGCTTTGGCAGACATAAATTTAAAAACTTTGGACGTGGGGCTGCCTCTTGATACCACCTTCAGGGTAATTGCCAGAGATGGTACCATAAAATGGGTTTGGGAACGCAGTCGGGTGGCAGAGTTTACACCTGATGGTGAACCTTATGTGCTTGAAGGATTTTTGTCTGACATTACCGAACAAAGACGACTTGAAAGTGCGGAACTTGCCAATCAGGCCAAGAGCACATTTTTGGCCAATATGAGTCATGAAATCCGTACCCCCATGAATGCCATTTTGGGTATGTCAGATATTGCTTTGCGTCATGGTTCCACGGCGCAAGTGGAAGAATGCCTGCAAAATATCAAAGGGGCGGCCGGTTCACTGCTTGCCATTATCAATGATATTTTGGATTTCTCCAAAATTGAAGCCGGCGCCATAGAAATTATGCCCGAACCTTATTATGTTGAATCCTTTATCAACGATATTGTTTCACTCATTAATGTGCGCCTTGGGCGTAAAAATATTGAATTTTTCATTGACGATTACCATGCCACTCCCAATATTTTGATAGGCGATAGTATTCGCATTAAGCAAGTTCTGATCAATCTTTTAACCAATGCCTTAAAGTTTACCTACGAAGGACATATTCGCTTGAATATCGGAGCAGAACCTGCCGAAAAAGGCGAAAAAACTTTTTTGAAAGTGAGTGTGGAAGATACCGGTATTGGCATCAGGCGAGAAGATTTGCCAGTGCTTTTTAATACTTTTTCACAACTTGACACCAAGAAAAATAGAAATATAGAAGGTACCGGGCTTGGTCTTGCCATTACCAAAAGTCTTGTGGAAGAAATGGGTGGCAGTATTTCTGTTACCAGTACCTACGGTAAAGGTTCTTGTTTTTCTTTTGAAATACCGCAAGAAGTGGAAGAAAATACTCCTTTATTGGAAAAGAAAGATTTTGGGAAAATTAAAGCGGGAGTTTGGCTTGAATCCAAGGTAAAAGCAGAGTTTTTGTGCCAAAAGTTAGCGCATATGGGCTTTGAAGCTCATTTGATTGCCAATGAAACAGAAATAGCTAATTATACCCATGTTTTTGTGGACTATTATAAATTGGATAGCCTAGATTTAAGCGCATTTCCCGAAACCTATATTATTGCTATTTCTCGTAATTATTTTGAAGGCAAAGATATGCCTGATAATGTGACCGTTGCCTATACACCTTTGACCACCATAGTTATGGCAAGACTTTTGGAAGGTACCGTTTATCATGCCGGCGACAGTGCCGGACGAGATGCGGGCTTTAGTCTGAAAACGCATGGGGTACGGGCTTTGGTAGTTGATGATAATAGTATTAACCTCATCATTACTCAAAGTGTTTTAGAAGAATATGATATTGCTGTGGATACCGTTCTTTCCGGTGAAGAAGCCATTAATAATGTAAAAAAAGTTGCTTATGATGTGATTTTCATGGATCATATGATGCCAAAAATGGACGGTGTGGAAGCTACACAACATATCAGGGCGCTCAATGGTGATCGTTTTAGTGTGGTTCCCATTGTGGCACTGACTGCCAATGCCGTGGGCGATGTACGCTCAGGTTTTATAAAAGCAGGTATGAATGATTTTCTTTCAAAACCGCTTATTATTAAAGAGCTGGAAAGAGTGTTGCGTCAATGGTTACCCACTGACAAATGGAAAAATATTTAAATAATTTTCATACAACAAATTGATGTATGATATTTTCTTATTTTAATAAATATCGCATCTATAAGTTATTATTATGATTTCATGCTATGAGTAATTACTCCAAGGTGAAAGTCTGCTTTGTGCGAGACAATGCCAAGACTTTGTATGCCAACTCTCTGCATTATGCCACACCATATGCTGCCGGCATGGATTTGCGTGCGTGCTTTGATGCCCCCTCTATTCTATTGGAAGCAGGGCAAAGGATTCTTGTGCCTTCAGGCATTGCCATCGAGCCCCTTGATAAGGAAGAAGTAGCAGGCTTTGTCTATTCACGAAGTGGATTGGGGGCAAAGCACGGTATTACCGTTGCCCAAGGTGTTGGAGTCATCGACAGTGACTATCGTGGCGAAATAATGATTATGCTCTTAAATACGCATGATAAAGCGTATTGCATAGAACAGGGCGAAAGGGTGGCACAACTTATTTTTCAACCTATTGTCCGCCCCGAAGTACATATTTGTAGCGTTTTGGAAGCAAGTGAGCGTGGTAGTGGTGGCTTTGGGCATACTGGAAGGTAATGGTACAGTATTTTATTTTTATGAACATAAATATATAAAGGATACATATATGACTGAATTTTCAAATAAATTTTTGGAACTTAAAAATAAAGAAGAGCAGCTTCTGTGCCGAACCTATGGTCGCTATCCGCTTGCTTTGGTGCGTGGTGAAGGTTCTTTGGTTTGGGATATTGACGGCAAAGAATATGTGGATTTACTGGCAGGAATCGCCGTCATAGGTCTTGGACATTGTCATCCCGAAGTTGTGAAAACTTTGCATGAACAAGCACACAAATTGTGGCATGTGAGCAATTTATTTTATCAAGAAGAGCAATTGGAACTGGCAGAAAAACTTCTTGCCACTTGCCATATGAACAAGGCTTTTTTTTGCAATTCCGGTGCCGAAGCCAACGCAGCTGCTTTTAAGCTTGCCAGACGCTATATGCGCAAAGTTAAAAAACGTGATGCTTATGAGATTATTACTTTAAGCGGTGCTTTTCACGGACGTACCTTGGCCACCGTCGCCGCCACCGGACAAGAGCGTTTTCAAGATGGTTTTACTCCCATGCCGGAGGGTTTTAAACAAGTGCCATATGGTGATATGCAAGCTTTGCGTGCTGCCATTACAGAGCAAACTGCCGGTGTTTTCTTTGAAGTGATACAAGGCGAAGGCGGTATTCGTCCCATAACCTCTGAATATATTAAAGCCATTGAAAGTCTGTGCCGTGAAAAAGATATATTATTCATGGTGGATGAAGTTCAAGCAGGGCTTGGACGTACCGGAAAATTTTGGGCATTTCAAAATTTTGATGTGAAACCGGATATTTTGACCATGGCCAAAGCTCTTGCCAATGGTTTACCCATGGGAGCCATTTTAACCACCGACGAAGTCAATGCCGGTTTTGAACTTGGCAGTCATGCCACAACCTTTGGCGGCGGAGCCTTGCTTTCAAAAGTCGCTGCCACGTGCATTGATATTCTTTTACGTGATAATTTAGTGGAAAGAGCAGGGCGATTGGGTACTGATTTCCAAGGAAAAATTCGAGACCTAGCACAGCGTATGCCCGGTACCGTCAAGGAAGTTCGAGGGCTTGGACTTATGCTTGGCATAGAGCTTACAGCGCATGGTAAAGCCGTTTGGGAAGATTTATTGCAGGCAGGCTTTATCTGTAATCTGAGCCATGAAACAACTTTACGACTTTTGCCCGCATTGACGGTGGAAGAAGAACAGCTTGCTGCCTTTGTGGAAGCGCTGGAAAAAATATTGCATAAACATTTTCAAATGTAATTCTATGCGAGTATCTTTTTTTTGGGGGGGGGAAGGAGTTCCCCCCGGAAAATAAGTAATTATTTACAACCTACTTTTTCTACCAACGCTTACGATTTATTTTCTTTTGATTGAGCGCACGAGCTACTTTTGCCGATGAATTTGGAGTGGCAAAGCCGGCTTCGAGCAATTTCATCACTTCCAAATCACGTCCGGCACGGCTGCTGCCGCCAAGTATGACGCCAAGTAATTTCACACCATTTCGTTCAGCAGAAAAAATGAGGTTAAAACCGGAAGCTCTTGTATAGCCCGTTTTTAATCCTGTCATACCTCGCACTTGACCTAATAATTGATTGGTATTTTTATGAACTCTTTTGTTGTGTTCAAAGGATCTGGTGGCATGAAAAGTCATGGCCGATGGATGAGCTTTCATATAACTGCGAGCCATTTTGAGCATATCATAGGCGGTGGTATATTGCCCTTGAGCAGGCAAGCCATGCGGCGTTTTAAATGTGCTGTTACGCATACCTAAGTTTTTTGCTTTTTGATTGATCAAAGATACAAAAGATTTATCAGTTTGGGCTAAAGATTGAGCCAAAGCAGAAGAAGCATTATTTCCGGATGAAACTGCCATTCCAAGCAACAGTTTTTCTATGGAAATATTTTCGCCTTTGCGTAATTTCATTTTAGAACCACCAACTTTAGCAGCGCTTGGGCTGATCTTTGTCATTTTATTCAAAGTAACTTTTTTAGCTTTAACCATATCAAAAGTGACAAACATACTCATTACTTTGGTTAATGAAGCCGGAGGTATGGGCATATAAGGATTTTTTTTATACAAAATACGTCCGTTGGACATATTCATTAAAATTGCGGCTCTGGCATTCAGCCCTGCCAAGGCAGGGGATGAAAGTGTATGTAAAAAACAAAAAGTACATATACAAAAAATGAAAAGTGAACACGTTTTTAAAGTTCTATCCTTTAAGGCAAACATAAATAAGTTACTCTCCCTGTTTATACCACGTGATACAGATTTAAAAATTTTTTCAGGGAGTTTTTGGTGTAATAAAAAACCCCCTGAAAAATTCATATATCAACTAAGCATATTGTTTATATAATTAAATGTATTTTTTTTCTGGAAATCAAACTTCAAAGAGCATTTCCAAATCTTCACGAGTTAATGACTGCATAGTATCTTGCCCGGGAATAATGGCTTCTGCCACGCTGCGCTTGGCTTCTTGCAATTTGAGTATTTTCTCTTCCACTGTATTTTGGCAAATAAGTTTGTAAGAAAACACTTGCTTTGTCTGTCCGATACGGTGTGTACGGTCAGTGGCCTGATTTTCCACGGCAGGGTTCCACCAAGGATCATAATGGATGACGTAATCTGCTGAGGTTAGATTAAGCCCGGTTCCGCCGGCCTTGAGCGAGATAAGGAAGATGGGGATATCTGCATTGTTGTTGAAAGTGTCCACTTGCTCAAAGCGATTTTTGCAAGCACCGTCAAGATAACAGAAAGGAATTTCTGCGGCTTGCAACCATTGTCTTATGATGTGTAACATTTGTACAAATTGTGAGAAAACAAGCACCTTATGACCGCCTTCCACAATATCCATGACCATACTCTTAAAGGCATCAAATTTTCCGGAAGGTAAATTGGTGGAAAAGCCCGGCATGTCTATTTTCAACAGACGGGGGTGACAACAAATCTGACGTAATTTGAGCAAGGCATCAAGGATGGACATTTGACTTTTGCCAATACCTTTTTCATCAACGTCGGCAAGTACTTGCATTTTAAGTTTATGCGCAAGAGCTGCATAAAGTTCTGCTTGTGCTTCTTCCAAAGCGCAACATGTAACGCTTTCCACCTTGGGCGGCAAATCTTTTGCCACTTCGGATTTTGTACGCCGCAAAATAAAGGGGCGTACCCTTGTGCGTAAAAATTCCAAGGTTTCCACGTCGCCATCTTTAATAGGTTTAACGATGCCACGTTGAAAAGCGTGCTGCGAACCCAAAAAGCCCGGCATAAGGAATTCGAAAAGTGACCACAATTCAAAAAGGTTGTTTTCAATGGGCGTACCTGAGAGGCAAAGGCGCATACGAGCATTGATATTGCGCACAGATCTTGCTGTTATGGTATTGGGATTTTTAATATTTTGCGCTTCGTCCAATATTATGGAGTTGAACTCAAATTTTTCAAACTCTTCCAAATCACGGCGCAAAAGAGCATAGGTTGTCACCACAAGATCTGAATCTTGAATTTGCTTAAACATGTTTTCGCGGCGAGTACCATAGATTATCAGGCGGCGCATGGACGGGACAAATTTTTCTGCTTCTCTGTCCCAGTTGGGAAGTACAGAAGTAGGAACGATGATAAGATTTGGCCCATGATAGTTTCGCTCAATCATATATTGTATAAAGGCAAGCGTTTGGACTGTTTTTCCAAGTCCCATTTCGTCAGCCAAAATACCGCCAAAACTGTATTCGGAAAGGAAGTTTAAATAGGATATACCCTGCAATTGATAGGAACGCAAATCGGCATGGAGTCCTTGCGGAGCCTCAATGGGGCGCACTTCACGGAAATCACGAATTTTTTCACGTAATTTATTCCAGAAAGAATCAGTGCTGACCGTGGGAAAATCTTCCAAAATATTATCAAGAATGGGCGCTTCATATTGCTTAAACTTGGTTTGAGGCGGTTTAGAAGGATCAAGCCCGAGAGCATGTAATTTATGCGCCAACTTTTCAAGCCATGATTCAGGCAAACTGGTATACGAACCATCTTTTAATTGCACATAGCGCTTGCCTTTGGTCCATGCTTTCCAAATTTTTTCCAAGGAAACCGATTGCCCATCATACTCAATGTTAATATCAAGTGAGAACCATTTATCTTTTTCATCACTTTCCACCGTTGCAGTAATAACCGATTGAGAAGTGCGCACTTTATAGCGAGAAAGAGCTTTTTCACCGTACACTCTGTAGGTTTCAAGCAGCTTGGGATAGCAATCCAGAAGAAAGGCAATGGCTTCTTCCGGTTCTAAAAACCAAAGCTTATTGCTTCTTTGTTGGAAACCCATGCCATTGAGCGTGTCCAAAAGCTCTGATTCTTCAGCTTGATGCCTTTGCACAAGGTAGGTTGAATGCTCAAAGTAATAAGAACCGGTTTGAAAATCAGGATTTGGACCGTTGAGCATAAATTCACCGTGTACGGTCTCATAAATATTTTCAATTTCAAGAGTAAGCAAGCTGCCTTCTTCATCCAAGAATAATTTAGGATTATAGGTGGCAGGTTGAAAAATAGGCGCCATGCGCTTTAAGAATTCTTCCGGTTCAAAAAGGTTGGTGCTCGGAAGACGTGTCCATACTCTGTCTAAAAATTCAGATATTTCTGTTTGTGGTACCACAGGACGAGCATACAGAAGGTCATAGACCAAGGGTAAATGCAATCCCGTTTGCACCGGAAAAAAATTTCTGTTATAACAAACCCATATGGGTATTTGCCCATGAAAGGTAATCTCTTCGTCATGTTCATCGCCGTGATGAGTAACAACACCTTGTTGCATAAGCGAAATGGGTGGTCTGCCTTCGTGAATGAGCAAAACAGAAAAATACAAGCCATCATCATCAATTTCCGGCTTTAATTTCAAGACGAAAGGAGTATTTTCAATAAAACTTTTGTGCTCGGTATCACGCCAGTATAAATAATACTCGTTGCGAATGGCCCAAAAAAACCACGAAACCAGCCCTTCGGGAATTTCCACTCTATGCCCATAATAATCTTGATGTTGACCTATCTGGCGTGCTACGTCCGTCAATTGCGGTGAAAGTTCGCACCATTCGGGATTTCGGATAATTTGCTCAAGGGTTATCTCGGCGTGGACGGAAGATATGTCTGTTTTATTTTGTCGTCCTCGAAAAAAAGCCACGGCAAGGCGTCCGGGTTCAGGGTAGAAACGGAAAATAAGATAATGTCGCCCCGGCTCCGGTTCCATTTCTGTGGAAAAAAAAGACCTAAAGCTTTGCTTCCATTCTGCTCTTTGCGGAATTCTTTCTTCATGAACATCATCTTCTTGCAAATCGGCAAGCAGTTGCAAAGCTATGGCAGCGGCATGGCGACATACCGAGGTAAAAGAATCAGAACAATTACACTGAGATTTAGTGGTATAATCATCGGTACATACAGAGAGTACCGGCGCATAGACTTGAAAATCATCTCCTTGCACTGTTCCGTCAATTTTCCACAGATTTGCTTCGTGGGTAATATTAAGCCGCTGCAAGCCCCCTTCGGACAAAATATATTGTCCGCTGTCACGAATGTACTCGGGAACTGTACCCATTAAAAAATTATGTACAAGCGTACGCACCGCATTTTTTTCAGCTCTTGTCATGCTGAAGAACTCCTAGTTTTGCTTTTTTGCAATCTTGATTTTCAACTAAAACAAAGAACCGAGAATCAGTGAATTTTTTGCGTAATACTATATCCTAGTAATTAACTATACAAAAAAACAGATTTTGTCAATACCTAAAAACTAGCTTCATAAAACCTTTACCAAAAAAAGCTTTGTCAAAAAAAGCTTTGCAAGGTAGAATGAAACTAAAGAATACAGAGTATATGAACTTTATAGAAACATAAAAAATTATTTGAATATAAAAGCGAAAGGTATCTTAAAATGAATACAACAATTCGTCAAGTCATTAAAAAAATAACAATTTTCCTTGTTCTTTCTTGTCTTTGCTTAAGCTCATTACTCCTTTATACATCAATGAAAGTTTGTGCGCAAGAGAAAAAAAATCAAACTTTAATAGGTCAATTAAAGACTTCTCATACACTTGATACTCCATATGGTGGACGTTATGTGGCCGGAAGCATAGGTGAGGCTTCAAATCTTATACCTTATCTTGCCACAGACTCTGCTTCCCATGATGTATCGGATTTATTGTATATTTCTGTACTGCGTTATGATAAAAATTTACGCATTGAACCTTATGCCGCAAAATCATACAGCGTGGAAGAGGACGGAAAATTATTACGCTTTCAATTACATGAAGGAATTTTATGGGAAGACGGCGTAGAGCTTACTGCCGATGATGTGGAATTTACATGGAAAGTTGTTACCGATCCCAAAACGGCCTCACCTTATGCCGAAGACCTTATGCAAGTGAAAGAATTTCGTAAAACCGGAAAATATTCTTTTGAAGTGCGTTATGAAAAATATTTTTCTGCCGCTTTAACTTCGTGGATGAGTGCCATTTTGCCAAAGCATATTCTTGACGGTCAAGAGCTGCGCAACACTGCTTTTTCCAGAAAACCTGTGGGGGCAGGTCCTTATCGCTTCAAAACATGGATACCGGGCTCAAGTATCACCCTTGAGGCTTCACCCACTTATTTCAAAGGTTCGGCACATATTCAAGAGGTGGTTTTTCGCATCATACCTGATGTTTCTACCATGTTTTTAGAAACACGGGCAGGCAAACTTGATATGATGCAATTAAGCCCACAACAATATTTACGTCAAACCCAAGGAAAATTTTGGGAAGAAAATTATAATAAGTACAGATATCTTGCTTCTATCTATCTTTTCATGGGCTTTAATATGTTGCATCCCTTTTTTAAAGATGTGCTCGTAAGGCGTGCCATTTCTCATGCCATTGACCGAGAAGGCATTGTCAAAGGTGTACTCATGGGAGAAGGTATTGCCTCTTTTGGCCCATATAAACCGGGCACCTTTGCCTATCATCCCACCTTAAAACCTCCTAAGTATGACGTGCAACTTGCCAAGGAACTTTTGCGTGAAGCAGGCTTTAGTGACAGCAATAATGATGGTATCCTTGATAAAGACGGAAAAACTTTTGCCTTTACTATACTTACCAATCAGGGTAACGAACAACGTATACTTACTGCTACGGTCATTCAAAGTCAGTTAAAAGACATTGGTATTCAGGCTCAAATACGTACCGTGGAATGGGCAGCTTTTATTAAGGAGTTTGTGAATACAGGGCAATTTGATGCCGTCATCCTTGGCTGGACAATGACACCGGATCCTGATATTTTCGATGTTTGGCACTCTTCCAAAGCCAAAGCCGGGGGGCTTAACTTTACACGCTTTACCCACCCGGAGCTGGACAAAATCCTTGAGAAAGGACGCAGCACACCGGATATGGAAAAAAGACAGGCTTTGTACAGACGTTTGCAAGAAATTTTGGCGCAAGAGCAGCCTTATTGTTTCTTATTTGTACCTTATGCCTTACCCATTGTGCAAGCACGTTTTCAAGGCATAAAACCGGAACTTTCCGGTATTATGTATAATTTTGAGAAGTGGTGGGTACCCAAAAATTTACAACGCTTTACTTTGCAAAAATAATTTTCTGAACACATTTTAAGGTAATATACATACTATGATACGCATCCAAGAAATACTTGATTGCCTTGTGGCACAAAATCCAGAAGCAAATGTAGAGCTTGTACAAAAAGCCTATGTCTATGCAGCCTCAGCCCATGCCGGTCAAACGAGGCTTTCCGGCGAACCTTATCTGTCCCACCCTTTGGCTGTGGCACATACTCTTGCCGAGCTTGGTTTTGATGAAGCAACCGTTGTTGCCGGACTTTTACATGATACCGTGGAAGACACCAAGGCAAGCATCGAAGAAGTGGATGAGCTTTTTGGTGAAGATGTGGCAGATATTGTGGACGGCGTTACCAAAATCAGTATGATTACCTTTGAATCCAAGGAAGATGCTCAAGCGGAAAATATCCGCAAAATGATTCTTGCCATGAGTCATGACATTCGTGTGCTCATGGTCAAACTTGCCGATCGTATTCACAATATGCGTACCTTGGACTTTCAAAAAACTCATAAACAAAGACGCATTGCCCAAGAAACCATGGACATTTATGCGCCGCTTGCCAATCGTCTTGGTTTGCATAGGGTAAAACAAATTTTGGAAGACCTGAGTTTCAAATATTTGCGTCCCGATGTTTATAGTCAAATTACCGCTTGGCTCGATGATAACCAAGTGGTTGAACGGAAAATCATTGATAAAGTGGTACGCAATCTTGAAGAGCTTATCCTCGATAATAATATTAAGGGCAGTGTGAGCGGACGCATTAAGCACAAATTCAGCATTCATAAAAAAATGCAACAGCTTTCCCTTTCCCTCGATGAAATGCATGATATTATGGCTTTTCGAGTGTTGGTCAAAGATGTTCGAGATTGTTATGCCGTTCTTGGCTTGGTACACTCCAAGTGGCGTCCCGTACATGGTCGCTTCAAAGATTATATTTCCATGCCCAAAAATAACGGTTATCAAAGTTTGCATACCACCGTCATCGGTCCCGAAGGTGAACGCATTGAAATTCAAATCCGCACGGAAGAAATGCATAATCAAGCCGAACATGGTGTGGCTTCCCATTGGTTGTACAAAGAAAATAAAAAGGTTAATCCCAAAGATTTGGAGCAATTCACTTGGCTGAGAGAAATTTTTGAACGCCAAAGAGATGAGTCTGATTCCAAAGAATTTATGCATTCTTTGCGCCTTGACCTCTTCAAAGATGAAGTTTTTGTCTATACTCCCAAAGGTGATGTGAAAGAGTTGCCGGAAGGTGCTACACCTTTAGATTTTGCCTTTCACATTCATACCAAGGTTGGGCACCATTGCAGTGGTACCAAGGTCAACGGAAAACTTGTGCCACTGGGAACCCCGCTCAAAAATGGCGATATTGTTGAAATTATCACCGATCAATCAAGGCACCCCAATCGTGATTGGCTTAAAATGGTCAAAACTGCCAAGGCTCGTAGTCGAATCCAGCATTATTTGCGTACCGAAGAGCGTGCCGGAGCTTTGCGCCTTGGTAAAGAAATGCTGGAAAAAGAAGGGCGTAAGCTCAGCCTTAATGTGGCAAAAGCTCTTAAAAAAGGACAGCTTGGACTTGTTGCCTCGGACATGAATTTTGAGAATGTGAACGAACTTTTTGCCTCGGTGGGCTATGGGCACAATACCCCACGTCGTGTGCTCAATAAGCTTTATGCCATACTCAATCCCGATGCCGTCACTCAAGAGCCGGTAAAAGAAAGTGCCAAGGAAAAAAGTCCCAAAAATAAAAAACCTGACGGTATCAGTATTTCAGGTGTGGACGGTGTATTGGTTCGTTATGCCAAATGCTGTAATCCTGTACCGGGAGATGCCATTGTTGGCTATATTTCCAGTGGCTTTGGTACTAGCGTGCATCGCAGTGATTGTATAAATGTTGTCAATATGGAGCCGGAACGCCTGCTTTCCGTACATTGGGATGGTGAAGAAAGCAACAAACCGTATCAATCTCGAATGCATATCACCGCTCGCACCGAAAAGGGGCTGTTGGCAAAAGTGACGCTTATCTTTGCTCAAGATTCTGTGAATATCAGCGAATTTAAAGCGCATGATTCCGTAGACGGACGAACCCTTATGGATTTGGTTGTGGAAGTATGTCATGTGGAACAGCTGTATCAACTTATTGAATCCATAAATAAAATACCAAATGTTATCGAAGTTACCAGAACTACTGAATAATTATTTTTGGAAAGGAGTGTCCCCAAACGGAGAGGGAGAGATTGCATCATGTAGGTTAAAGCTTTGTTTTTATGCGATAAATTTTATATATCATAAAACTCTCCGTCTACCGGTGCCTACTTGTAAAAGTAGATGCTACAAAATCCGTCAAGATTTTGCGTAGCGCAAAATTTTCGCTTCCGCTCAAATTTTGTTAGTCGCCACAGAAAAACCACGTTTTAACGTCATAAAAATGCCGGAAAAGTGCACTTCGTGCACTTATTTCCGGCATTTTTGCTTGTTTATTTTTACTAAAAAATTGTTTAATTTTAAATTGTTATTATGTTTTTCAGTGACGACTAAGTAAGCATAGCTTTTACTTTGTCCGCTTTGACTTACCACCGGTGCAAGTCCCACATAAGAAAGTTTTCCCCTCCCCTGCAAAAAAACTGAATTAAGGCAATGACCACATACAATAAATTTACTGTGCCAATCCGAGGGTTAAGGCATAGGCCAATGTCCAGACCAAAACACGGTTAAGCCATGCATAGACAATCTTTCCTTGCAATGTTCTGCGTACACTGACAAAAAGAGATAAAAAGCTGCCTAATATGTAAAAAAAGACAAAGCCGATGCTTGCCAAAAAGCCGGCTTGCAAAGCCATGCTCACAATTAATATCAAGGTAATCAGAATTGGTAAACACGAAAAACCTTGGCTTGCTTGCTCAAAAACCCTTTGCTGTTGCCAGCCACGTCCATGTACTTCAAAAGCCACAGATTTTTTTTGAAACAGTCTTTGACCATAATCAGCTTGTTCATTGTTATCAATAACCTCTGCTTCCACAACCTGTGTACTCTGTTCCCTGCCGGTAAGATTTTCAGCTTGATTATTGTTTTTGGAACTTGATGACATTTTTTCACCTTATTTTTGGATTACTTTAGTATTTTTATGCAGTTCTTCAACAATTTTCCAATCTTTTACCCTTAGTTCGACACTGTCCATCCCGTTAAAGGTAGCAATAAGAGGTGTATAAACTAAGTGTATATGTTTATTAACCAAGGTTAACGGTAACTCTTGAGCTTTGCGCCATACCTTAGCATGGAGAGTAATACCGGTACTTTCATCAAACACCTGCATTAAAACATGAGTTTTATTTTGACCAAAATAGCGAAGTGCCTTAATGCGTAAGGGTAAAGATGCAAAGGAAGGTTCTGTATTGCCCATGCCAAAAGGTTGTAAAAGCTCAAGTTCATGTAAAAAAATACTATCAGATGCCGCAGAAAAATCCAATACGGTATCTACGGTTAAAGAAGATACCGGAGTTTCGCCACTAAGATTTTCTTTGACGATATTGTTAAATTTTTCTTGAAAATCCTGCAAGTTTTCTGAAGCAATACTTAAACCGGCTGCCAATTTATGCCCACCATAAGCAATAAGCAGGTCAGACAATTGACTTAAGCCGTCATGAAGATGAAATTCCCCTATGGAACGCCCCGAGCCTTTAATGCTACTTTTTCCGTCACAAAGAATAAATGTTGGCAGATAAAACTCTTCCACTATGCGTGATGCCACAATACCAATAATGCCTTGATGCCAGTGCGGCGCATATAAAACAAGCCCTACCATTCCCTTGGCCACTTGCTCTTCCGCCTGCAAACGAGCTTCTTGATGTATAATTTCTTCATCAAGCCGTCTTTGTGTATTGAAGGCATCAAGTTCATTTGCCAAGCGCATGGCTTGATCAAGATCCTCACTTATTAGTAAATTTAAAGCCGTTTTAGCATGACCCATACGTCCTGCCGCATTAATACGTGGTGCCAGTGAGAAAACAATTTGGCTTGCATTTAATTTGGCAGTTCGTTCAAACTTACAGATAAGCTTTAAAGCTCCAAGCCCCACTCGTTCGGCATCTGCTATGCATAGCAAGCCATTTTTTACAAGTATTCGGTTTTGACCTGATAAATTTACCATGTCGGCAAGGGTACCCAAGGCAACCAAGTCGAGCACTTTGCGCATATCAAACTCTATACCGCTGTGCTTTTGTAAAATTTTATTCACGGCATACATTAAAATAAATGCTATACCAACGCCTGCCAAATCCACACAAGGACAATCTCCCATACGTGGATTGCAAATGGCATCCGCCGCCGGTAAAACTTCCGGAGGCAAATGGTGGTCAGAAATAATAACGGACAAACCTAATTTTTTGGCATGGGCTATGGCTTCAAAATCAGAAATACCACAATCCACCGTAATTATGACATCAGCACCTTGTTTTGCCAAAAGTTCAATATTTTCTTTATTTAAACCATAGCCTTCGTCATATCGATCCGGAATATGCGCCATGCCCTCATAGCCGTGAGCTTTCAGCACATTGAGCACAAGGGCTGTTGAAGTTATACCGTCTACGTCATAATCGCCCCAAATGGCTATTTTTTTTCCTTCCAATAAAAGTTTTACTATTGTTTCTGCAGATTGTTCAACTCCGGCATACAAATGAGGATGTGCCAACAAGCGTAGATTGGGCGTAAGAAAGTTCTGGATTTCTTTTTCTTCTTGAATGCCGCGAACCTGTAAAATATGGAGCAATAAGGGTGAGATGCCAAGCGCGTGTGCTTTGCCCACCTCATGGGAACTCATGGAAGTTAGAGCCGAAAAAGATTTTATATTTTCAGGCGTTAAAACATTTTCTTCCGCTTGGGAAGATGTGTGACTTTGCTCGCGTAGCTTCCATATTTTCACAATTATTTACCAATATCCCAGTTCAGAGTTCTACTCTGAATAATTTTCTCAATGTTTTTTAGAGCCGGACATAAAATCTAATTTCCATATTACCTTATTCTTCTGTAATAAAAATCCCTGCCTGCTGTTTGAATGGCGGCGGAATAAAATTTTTTTTATGCATCCAATTTATAAATTTAAGCCCTGTTTCATGATTTGGATCAAATTCCAGTACTTTTAAAAGGTTTTCCATACAATTACTATAATCTTTGAGCTCAAGATAACTGCGCGCAAGATTAAAATACAAATTTTCATCGGCACTGGTTAATTCAATGGCTCTTATATAATAATCACAAGCTTCACGATGCATGGAACTTTTACGCAAAGAAATCCCAAAATCATTGAACAAATGTTTATGCTTTGGTTCAAATGCTCCTTCAAGGCGTATAAGTCTTTCAAAAATATTCTTTGCCTTATCGGCATCTCCGCGTTGTAAATATGTCAGACCAATACCAAAGTTTGCTCGAACATTATCTTCATCAATTTTGAGCGCCGTTCCATATTCATGTTCGGCAGCAAAATTTTCACCTTTTTGACGATGATCATCACCGGCTTCCACATTTCTTTGCAATTCTTGCATCTTTGGAAGCACAGATCCCATATAAAATTCCGGTTCGGGCGAATATTTTTCTATGAGCTCATCTAAGGTTATGGTACGCTTTGGTCCTGAAGGTACATAATTATTGTTTAAAGGCTGGCATTCCAGTTTTCCGTCTGCTATGGTTTCAATAAACCAATACCCTTTTTGTACTGTACGCCTTGTGGTGGTACCCGTACCGATTTTCTTAATTTCCTGAGTGGAGAAAACCCCTTTCACATAATTGGGATCTTTATTTTTCTGCATCTTCTTTTCTACCTTTTTAACACTCTAAACTTCTGCTGCCATTGCCTGCAAAATATCACGAGCAGCTTTGGCAGGATCTGCTGCCATGATGATGGGTCTGCCCACCACCAAAAAATGCGCACCGACTCGAACGGCTTCTTGCGGAGTCATTATACGACATTGATCATCTTGGTTTTCTTGCGGTAAAGGACGAATACCGGGTGTTAAACATAAAAATTCCTTACCACAAAGCCTTTGGATGTCACTTACTTCTTGCCCCGAACAGACCACGCCGTCAAGTCCAAAAGCATGTGCTTTTTGTGCAAGCTGTAAAACCAATTCTTCCACTTTTCCCTCATTTAACGGAAGATCACCCTGTTTCATACTGGTAAGTACCGTTACTCCAAAAATGAGCGGTCTTTTTTGCTTTTCCGGCGTAGTGGACAATTTTTCATCTGTAGAAAGTTTTGTGAACTCTGCCACCGCCTGCATGGCTGCCTTTGCCATATTTTCTCCGCCTTGGGTATGGATGGTCAGCAAATCCACACCTAATTTGCAGGCAGACAATACGCCTCCATGCACAGTATTTGGAATGTCATACATTTTTAAATCTAAAAAGATTTTAAATCCAAGGTTTTTAAGTGCGGTAACAATGGCAGATCCGCCTTGTATGTACAGTTCAAATCCAACTTTTACCCACGGAACAACACCTTGCAATTGCTTGGCAAGATCCATGGCCTTTTGCACACTTTGTACATCGAGGGCAACAATGAGCTCAGCAGTTGTTTTATTTGCCATTCACACTATCCGCCGGACATTCTTGTAAAATATCATTCAAATCAAAGGATTTCTTTTTGGGAGAAAGCGTACTTGTAATATATACCGCACGCAATTGATCATAAGATTTTTCCAAATCATTATTTACTATCCAATAATCAAACCAAGTTGCTTCCTGAATTTCATGTACTGCATTGGACATGCGCTGCGCAATTTGATCCTCGGTATTACTAGCTCGCTTTATCAAACGATTTTTCAGCTCTTCCATGGAAGGAGGCAAAATAAAAACATAACAGGCATTGGGCAAAGTCAAGCGAAGTTGAGATGCACCCTGCACGTCCACATCAAAAATAATATCTTTACCATCTTCAAGTACGCCCAAAGTTGACTCAAGAGGTGTTGCATAATAGTTTCCATGCACAAAAGCCCATTCGGCAAAGAAACCTTCCTTTCTTTTCTCTTTAAATTCTTGAATAGTAACAAAATTATAGTCCTGTGCATTTACTTCATTTGGACGCTGTTCACGTGTGGTATATGAAACGGAAAATCCAAAATTAGGAAATTCTTCTTGTAAA
>CAYJHV010000002.1:0-21231 GCA_964369825.1 uncultured Desulfovibrionaceae bacterium
TAAGATACATTTTTTTATACATTTTTTACTTGAGATAATCTGCATAGCGTGTAATATGAACAAATATTTTTAATGTTGCAGTTTTAATGTGGGAGGTATCTATGTATTTGTGGAAAAAAACATTTTTTGTTTTGTGCTTTTGTATTCTAAGTATTTTTAGCATAACAATAGTGCAGGCACAGTGGATTGTGGGGGCAGGAGGTGGTTTTTCTTCAAGTCCCTATAAAGATTATGATACTTGGACACCTATTCCCATAATCGGCTATAATGGTGAATATATATATTTACGAGGCACTCAAGGCGGTTTGCGCTATAAATTTAATGAATTTTTTACCGTATCGGCTTTTTTGGAATACGATTTCACTAATTTTTATACACATAATACCGACAACGAAAGCATGGAACATTTGGACAATCGCTATGGTTCCTTGCTTGCCGGCATTGGTCTTACCGCCGCCATGCCCTTTGGTGGCAATGTGCGTGCAAGTATTGCCACTAACATTTTGGATACACATTCCGGTATTGTGGGTAATTTGGAGTATGATTACACATTTCGCATTGCACGTTTAATGCTTACGCCTTCAGTGGGGGTGAAATTTCATAGTGCCGAGTATATAGACTATTATTATGGTATTGATGGTGATGAAGCAGCAAGCAGCGGTCTTGAGCGTTACGAAGTACAATCTCTTTCGGCAGAACCTTACGTGGGCTTACGTATGATTTATGTATTTGATCAAAATGTATCTGCCATGCTTAGTGGTAATATGCGGCTTTTAAGTCCTCTTATTACGGACAGTCCTATGGTTGATGAGCGTAAGCCCGTAACATTTTCGGTGTTTGGCGGTATTTCTTATGGGTTTTAGATGAGTTGTAAAAAATATTATTTGGGCAAAAGTGCTTGAGCATATTTTTCCACCGGCGCAAAATCATCTTGCAAAGGTGGTACATCTTTAGCTACTTCTTGTGGGATATGAGAAGCAAGTATTTGTTGTATTCGTTCTGAATAATCTGCAGGTTGATCGCTTTCAATGATACTTTCCACTTTACTATTGTTTTTTGGCAGAGCCAGTAGCATAAGATTTTGTACTGTTGTACGGGGATTGTTTGGATGCACCGCAAAGACGTAGACTTTAGCGAAAGATTGTTGCAATGCTCCGTAAATACCTTGCAATATGAAACTATTATCACCTTCAAAGGCAGAAATCACATTCATCATCAAAGCCCCTGTATCTTTAACGGATCGGCGCAAAGCTCTTGCTGCTTCAACGGTTCCCATATGAAACGGCACAGAGTAATGTGAGTTAAAAACATCTACAAAAACAAGGTCATATTTGTGCGTATTGCTATTAATATAGCGTCTGGCATCGGCATGAAAGATACGCATTCTGCTGTCTTCATGAAGCTCAAAAAAATTTTTGGCAAGGCGAGTCATGCCGGCATCCAATTCAACCACATCTAGGCGTAATTTTGTACCATCAAGTCCGCCATGTCCTGCCAAGAGCCATTTGGGGACAGAGTAACCGCCGCCGCCAAGCATCAGTATGCTTTGAGCTTTGGGAAAAAGTACCGTACCAAGGGCATAAAACTGTGTGTATTCAAAGAGTAATTCGGTGGGATTGTCCAGATACATTCCGGATTGAGCATAACCGGGGCCTGTGGTAAGCATACGCACCGGGCGTTTATTTTTATCCAAACCTTGGGAAAGGCGTATGCTGTTATAGGGCGTTTCCACAAGAGGTAAAAAACCTTGTTCGCTTAAATTTTTATCGTCAAGGTCATTGATATAGGCAATGAGCGGCAGGCAGAAAATAAGTAACAGGCGGCGTATAATTTGGGATTTTTTACCATTACCTTGTAAGGCTGCCATGAGCGAGAGCAAGAGCATTCCGCAACTTGTGCCAAGTAAAATGGTGGTGCTGGAGAAAAATGAGACCAGAACAAAGCCACCTAAGAATGTACCCAGTATGCTGCCGGTGGTAGAAAGAGCGTATAAACGTCCCACCGTGGCTCCGGAAGTGGATATATCCGCAAGGCGTAAGCGAATTATATAAGGTGAGACCATGCCAAAAAATACTGCCGGAAGTGCGAAGAGGAATATGGTGGCAAGTACAGCCGAGAGATAAATATTATCAATGTTTGTGGCAATAATGCTTCCCACGTGACGATGTAAAAGTGCCGTTAATGCCACTCCAAGTCCGGCTGCCGAAAGGATTTTTGCCAAAAGACTTTGGGATAGCTTTTTGTCGGCAAGGCGTCCTCCGAGGAAAGCACCAAGGGCAAGACATGCTAAAATGACGCCAATGAGGCTTGTCCATACAATGACTGACGTTCCTAAATAAGGTGCCATAACCCTTGCGCCTACCATTTCTAAAACCATGATAAGCGCACCGGAAGCAAAGACAATAAATTCTAGCATGTCTCTCCTGTTAATAATGAAGGCAAATGTTAAATTGTGATAATGAAACTAAAGCTATTCCATTTGCTTGGAAACTACCGCAATCATAAGTTTTGCGGTGTAGGTTTTATCAAAATGTTCTGTATCTTCTGCCAGTTCTTTGGCAGCTTCTTCTAAGGTTTTTGGCGGTGAATGCGGTCTTTCTGCTATCATGGAACAAAAAGCATCCACAACGGCACACATACGCCCCAATTTGCTTATTTGTTTGTCTTTCGTCCCTTGAGGATAGCCGGAACCATTCATTCTTTCGTGATGTTCCATGACACAAAAAGCAAGTTCATTGAAGGCCAAATCAAGTTTTTGCATGATTTTGTAACCCAGAGCAGGGTGGGTATTGACTTTTGAGCGTTCTTCGGGACTGAGCCTTTTATCTCTTTGTAAAATAAAGGGCGGAATTTTTGCCATTCCGATATCATGCAATAGAAAGGCAAGCGCTACTCGGTCAAGACCTCGTCTGTTCACTTGTTGCTCTTCTGCTGTTTGCATCCAAAGCCAAGTTCCTATGATCATACAGTTAAAGGCATGGTTAGCAAGGGTATAACCCTTGGGGAGACGGCGCATAAAAACTTTCATACGGAATTTATCTTGCCAAATCCATTCAGTCACAGCCATAAGTGCTTCATAAAGCGGCGTAAAGTTTATTTTTACAGGACTTTCGTTGAAGGTTGTATAGTGTATGGTGATGGAGCGAATACATAAATCCGCAACTTCACCGTCTTTTAAATGCGCATCTTGTAAGATTAAATCAAGCTGTTTTACTATGTGTTCAGAATAAATGGGAAAGTCAGAGCGTGCCACGAAGAGTAAACCTTCCTGACACAGCTCTTGAACTTGTTCCACTTGTTCATTGGTGAGCCTTTGATCGCGCTTGCTATAAGGCTGCAACACACAAATATTTTCCTGAAAGACAAATAACGCAATGGGAAGGCGATATTTGGGAAAAGAATTTAAAACTTCAGAACTTATCTGATAGTATTGTTCATTGATGTCACTTGGGACAGGCGCGGATTTTGCTCTTGCCATAATTATTTCCAAAAAATCTTTACAAGGTTAGTACCACGAGTTCTACCACCCTTTTGTATTTGACCGGCAGTGATAACAAAGCGTTGTTCGTGGAGAAATTCTTCACTTTTAATAATAAAGTTTTCGCAACGTGCGATATGACCTGTTTCTGCGCTTGGGTCTTGAACATATACGGGTACAACGCCCCAAGAGAAGTTCAGTGCCTTAAGCGATTCTATTTCGGGGGTAAGACCGTAGACCACTTGCGGAGGACGGCAAGCAGCTAATTGCCTTGCGGAAGAACCACTCATGCTGTGGGAAACAATGGCTGAAGCCTTGGCTTTTTGTGCCAAAAGACAAGCAGAATATGCTAAATACTCAGCTATTCCCTTTTCTTGAGTGGGCTCTTTCAGTTCATGGCGTTCCATGATGATTTGTTCGGCTTGGGTTGTAATCTCATTCATATACTTCACTGTTTCCACAGGGAAATTACCCATGGCAGTTTCCTCGGAAAGCATAACGCAGTCAGCTCCGTCAAGTACGGCATTGGCAACGTCGGTGGTTTCGGCACGGGTTGGAGCCGGGCTGTTTACCATGGAAAGTAACATTTGCGTTGCCACAATAACCGGCTTTGCGGCACGATTACAAGCTCTGATGATGCGTTTTTGGATGCCGGGCAATTTTGGCAATGGGCACTCTACACCTAAATCGCCGCGTGCCACCATAACAATATCAGCTTCACGTAAAATTTCTTCCAATCTGTCCACGGCACCTTGGCGTTCTAATTTGACAACCACAGGAATATTTTTACCGGCAGCAAGAATGATGTTTTTTGTTTCAATAACATCTTCGGGCGTTTGTACGTAAGAAATAGCAACGGCGTCTACTCCAAGGATAAGCCCTTGAGCAAGGTCGGTACGGTCTTTTTCGGTAAGAGCAGGCATTTTTGTGGCTTTTCCGGGCAATGCCAAACCTTTACGAGAGGTAACAATGCCGGCATTATTTGCTTCAAGAACCACAAGACCGTCATCTCTGCGTTTTTTTACGGTAAATTGTAAACCACCATCGGCAAGTACCAAGCGATCGCCGGCAACCAAGCTTTCCATAATCACTTCATGGTCAAAGGGCAGGAAAGGCATTTCATTGGTATGTTGCGCACTGGCACCGAGTAAAAGCCCCATTCCTTTACTGACTGTAATACTTGATTCACCTTGTAAAATTCCAAGGCGAATTTTAGGACCGGAAAGATCCTGCATGATAGTAAGAGGCTTTTGCAGCTCATTTTCAGCTTCACGTATATTTTTGATAATATCAACGAACTTTGAAGCATCACCATGGGAAAAATTCAGGCGAAAAACACTTACGCCGGCTTTTGCAAGCTCTTTAATTTTTTCCTTGGTGTTTGAGGCAGGTCCAATGGTGGCAATAATTTTAGTTTTCATATTCATCCCTATGATATGAGTTTAAGGTTTTTATATAATATATTTTTTTACAAAGTAATAGTTTTTTGCCATTCATAAAAATCATTTGAAAAAGCATAAAAACATCACAAGGTATTTTTTTTAAGACCGACGAATTATAGAGAGAAAAGGGTTAAGTTTCAAGATAATTATACACGAAAAAAAATCTTTTGCTTCGGTTAAAATGGGGTCTATGAAAATTATGTGTAATTAAGAAAAATAGTATGATAAAATTCAAGTAATTATGCTGTATTGAGTGAATTATCCATCGAATATACAAAAATTATCTAACTTCGAGAATTATATAAGTCTGCTTTAAAGTTTTGCAAGGTATAGAGCTGTAAAAAATTTGGGTTTATATGCACAATTCATTTTATAAGAAGATGTTATTAAGTAAATATTGGCATATAAATATAAAAACTACTACAGTTAAGGTTGTTTAATCGATTGTTTATGGGAAAAATATTTGTCAGTGAATATTTCAAAAAAAATTTTACTGTGATTTTTGTTGTTTATGCAACATGTACGTTAGTAACCATTTTGTCTTCTCATAATCCTAAAGAAAATTTTTTTCAAGTATTTTTTTCAAGTATTTTTTACTTAAGTTTATATACAATATTTACTTGTATTAAAGGGGATTAGCTTGTAATATATACCTCTGTGTCTCTCATAAATCAAAATTTGTGAATACCCACGAGTTGACAGGTGGGAAAAGGTGGTGCATATATGTAAAAAAGTGGTAAGTAGTGGGAGAACGTGGTAATGGCAGAATTTAAGAAGTCTTACGAAAGAAGTCTGGATGCCAAAGGGCGCCTGATGCTTCCTGTAGATTATCGGGAGACTCTTGCCACGTCTACTGAAACCGGGGGCTTTGTTCTTACCGTTATTTATGATCGATTGGTTGCGTATATGCCAGATGCGTGGCTTGCCTTAAGCGATAAACTCAACTCTATAGCAAGCCCCTCCAAGGCTGTTGGAAACTTTATCAGTAAAACCCTAGGTCTGGCAGATGAACTTATTCCTGACGCACAAGGTAGAGTGCGTATTTCTCAGCTACTTATGCGAGCCGGAAAAATTACCAAGGATATTGTGCTCGTGGGAAGAGGTAATAAGTTTGAAATTTGGGATTTGAAAGAATTTGAAGCTCTTGAGATTGAAGATGTCTCTGCAGAGCTTGCCGCACTTAACGTACAATTTTAAAATTTGGGGACGCTTACCATGTCGGAGAAAGCGCATTTTGCCCATAGTTCACGTATTGCCCCAGCCGGTGCACATACGCCTGTGCTTGTTTCCAATGTACTGGAAGCATTGGCACCGAAAGATAATGGATATTATCTGGATGGAACCTTGGGACTTGGTGGGCATAGTATAGAAATTTTGCAAGCAGCAAAAAATATTAAATTGTGTGGGATTGACAGAGATGCCAATGCCCTTGCTCTTGCCAAAGAACGTTTGAGTGCATTTGAAGGGAATGTGCATTATTTCCATATGCGTTATAGTCAATTTGAAGATGCCCTTGCAAGTCTTCATTGGGAAAAACTGGACGGTGCGCTTATAGATATAGGCGTATCTTCCATGCAAATAGATCAAGCAGAACGAGGTTTTAGTTTTAATGCCGACGGACCTTTGGATATGCGTATGGATGAAGATGCTCATTTGTCGGCGTGGCAAGTGGTAAATAGAGAACGGTTTGAATTTTTGAAGGATATTATAACTCGCTTTGGAGAAGAACCGCAAGCCGGGCGCATAGCCAGAGCCATTGTGAACGCAAGGCAGAAAAAGCCCATAGATACAACGGCGGAGCTGGCGGATATTGTGTACAATGCCTACCCACCGGCATGGCGTGCCAAGGCCAGAAATCATCCTGCAACCCGTACCTTTCAAGCTTTACGTATGGTGGTCAATGATGAGCTTGGTGAATTGGAAAGATTTTTGGCAAATATATTTCGCCATTTGAAAGTCGGTGGACGTTTGGCAGTGATTTGTTTTCATTCACTTGAAGATAGGATGGTAAAACAAAGTATGCGGCATTTGGCGGAAGGTTGTCGATGTCCGCAACATATCATGCGCTGTGTTTGTAATCATAAACCGGAAGTGAAGATATTGTATAAAAAACCGGTGGTGGCAACAGCTGAAGAATTAAGAGAAAATCCCCGTGCCAGTTCTGCAAAATTACGAGCCGCAGAAAAAATACTTGAGGTCGTATGAAAGCAGAAAAAGCAAAAAAAGGTTGGTTATTATGTGTTATAATAGGGGTTATTTCAGCCATGAGCATGACTTTGGTGCTGGCGTGGGTAAATATAGAACGAACAGACATAAATTATTTTTTTAACAAGCTACAGGTGGATTTAAGGGATAAGAAAGCACATACGGCTAAGCTTGAGGTGGAAAGAGAATATTTACTTTCTCCTCGAGAATTAGGGCGCAGAGCCAAAGCTCTTGGACTTGAAAAGCCAACAGCGGCGCAAATTCGGTGGCGTGAGGACATTTAAGTAGTATTTTTTCATTGTATGCGCATTGAGTAACATTCCAGAATTTAGGATAATGCTATGCTATCATTCAAAAAGAAAACAAAAAATACGCGTGATAAAACTAAGAGTTCAAAGAAAAACTCTGATTTTTCACTTAAAGTCAACGTAGGTAGCGTAGGCAGCAGCGTAGGTGTGCGTGAAAGGTCTGCGCCGCCAAAAATGTCCACATTCCAAAGAAGTCAGCGCAGTAATGTGGTTGTTTCTGAACGTGAAAGCAAAAATAAAGACAAGGTACAAAAGAAACGTTGGTTTAAGCGTTTGTACCTTGGTTTTCGTCGTAAAGATTGGGGGCTTTTGCGTATCAAATGCGTGGCTGCATTTTTTGTAATTGCTTGGGTAGTTTTGTGGGGTAGAGCTTGGCAAGTGCAAGTGCTTGAAGGATCATATTTGGCCGATCAAGCCAGCAAGCAACATATGAGTACAGTGCTGGTCAGCGGTAAACGTGGTACCATTACCGACAGGCATGGGCAGGTATTGGCACGTTCGGTGGAAAGTAGATCGGTGTATGCCAGACCACATGAAATTAAGGATGCCAAAACAACTGCTGCCATATTGGCAAAGCTCTTAAATTTGCCAGCAGGTAAGTTGGAAGCACAACTGAAGAGGAATAGTAAATTTGTTTGGTTGGCTCGTAAAGTAGACGATAATACAGCCTCAAAGGTGCGAGTGGCAAAACTCAATGGCATAGGGCTTTCAAAAGAATATAATCGTGTGTACCCATTTAAGCAAATGGCAGGGCATGTGCTTGGTTTTGTGGGTGTGGATGATCAAGGTCTTGAAGGTGTGGAAAGAGCTTTTGAAGATGAGCTTGCCTCCATAACCACCAGGCGCACAGTACAAAGAGATGCCTTGGGGCGGCGATTCTTTTTGCAGGAAGAAGGGCAGAGTGAACCACACGGAAATAATATTCGACTGACACTTGATTCGCAATTGCAATTTTTTGCTGAGGAAGCCATTGCCAAGGCAGTGGAAAATTATGCGGCAAGTTGGGGCGGTGTGTTGGTTGTTGATGTGGAAAGCGGAGACATAGTTGCATGGGCACAATATCCGTTTTTTAATCCCAATGCCTATAACACGTATAAGCCAAGTCAGTACAGAAATCGCCTTGCCACCGACGCCATTGAACCGGGTTCAACGTTGAAGCCATTCTTGGTGGCGGCAGCCATTCAAGAAGGTATTGTGAACAGGAATACGATTTTTGATTGCGAAAATGGTCGTTGGAAAACCAAAACCATTACCATTCGGGATACTTCTGTACACAAAAATTTATCTGTTTCCGATATTATTCGTGTCTCAAGCAATATCGGCGTGGCAAAAATAGGGCAAAAACTTGGCGCAAAAAGTTATTATAATTATTTGAGTAAATTAGGTTTTGGTAGGCGCACCGTGGTGCCGGTGGCAGAACATAAAGGCATTATGCGCAATTATAAATATTGGGCAGAAGCGGATCTTTTGACCACTTCGTTTGGGCAAAGTATTTCTGTGACCGGACTGCAAATGGCGCAAGCCTATTTAACGCTTATCAATGGCGGCGTGGTAAAACCTTTGCGCTTGGTGTTGGATAGGCATGACTTAAAGCAGAAAAATGAACGTATTTTCAGAAAAGATGTGGCAAATACCGTCATTAAGATTTTACAAGGTGTTGTGGAAGATGATGGAAGTGGTAAACGTGCAAAAATTCCCGGAATGCTGGTGGGCGGCAAAACGGGTACGGCACAAAAACACGACAAAGAAACCGGCACTTACGGCGATAAGCGCATGGCCTCTTTTGTGGGCTTTGCACCTGCCGATAAACCACGTTTTTTAACCTTGGTTATGGTGGATGAACCCACAAAAAATCAATATGGCGGCGTGGTTGCAGCACCGGTTTTTCAAGAAGTCACCCATATGGCGCTCATGTATGACGGAAAATTACCGGACGTGGTTTTTGGTGAAGGCGTGACAAAAATTAAGCGCGGTGCCTCTTTTGACGCAAATGCACGAGGATTTAAATTGTCACAGGCACCAAAGCCCATGTTTGCCTTAAAAAAATTAAATAGAATGGTAAGAAGTACACCGTACAATACTTTACCGGGGCAACTTTCCAAAGCTCCCAAGGTAGTACCCAATGTGGTTGGAAAAACTGTACGTAATGCGGTGGAACTTTTTGCTCGAGGTGGTATCGTGCCTGTTCTTAAAGGGAGTGGGCAGCGTGTAATCAGTCAAATCCCCAAAGCCGGCAGTGTTTGGCCAAAAGAAAATGATGGCAAAAAAACACAATATGTCCTTCAACTATCGGAGATATGATATGTTATTTCAAGATTTGTTGGAAGTGGTACGCCAAGAAAGTGCTTTGCAAGTAGTGGCAGATTCTCGTGAGGTACAAGCCGGCGATGTGTTTGTGGCAGTAAGCGGTACGCAAGCTGATGGTACCGATTATATTTCGGCGGCAGTCAATGCCGGTGCACGCTATGTGCTTTGTAATGCCGAGGCAGCGGAGCTTTCGGAACTTTCGGATTCTTCAGAAATTAAGGTTTTGGAAAATCGCTGTACTTTTGTGGTGCATGAAAATACTCGTGAGGCTTTATGGGAGCTTGCCTCAGCCTGTTATGGTACGGAAAATATTTGGCAAAAAATGCGAGTTGTCGGGGTTACCGGTACCAATGGTAAAACAACTTCCGCTTATTTATTGGAAGAGCTTTTTAAAAATTGCGGTTATGCGGTTGGGGTTATGGGTACGGTGAGCTATCGTTGGCCGGGGCATGAAGAAGTTGCTCCCCTAACAACGCCGGACAGCGTTAATGTACATCGAATGCTTGGGCAAATGTATGCGGCAGGCGTTGATATTGTTATTATGGAAGTTTCATCCCATGCCCTTGAACAAGAGCGAGTGGGTGGCATTGAATTTTCCGGTGCGATTTTTAGTAATTTAACGCAAGATCATCTTGATTATCATAAGGATATGCAAGCTTATTTTGCGGCAAAGGCAAAGCTGTTCACAAAATTGCCTATGCTCAACAAAGCTTTGGCTGTTAATGGTGATGATGCCTATGGGCGTGAGCTTGTGCAATTGTGCCGAGAAAATACCAAGGCTTTTTCTTTTGCGCTGAAAGATTGTGCAGATGAAAATAAAAGTAAAAATCATGTACAGGGTGAAATTCTTTCCATGTCAACCAAGGGCTTGCATTTAAAAATGCAATGGCAAGATGCTTATGGAAATGCCCCTAAGACTTGGGAATTATATTCACCATTGGTGGGTGCTTTTAATGCTTCAAACTTATTGGCTGTGCAATGTTGCGCCTTGGGTATGGGTTTGAGTGTTAATGACTTGAAACATTTAGAAAAATTTTACGGTGTGTGCGGACGTTTGGAAAGGGTGAGCAATGCAAAAAATTGTGATGTTTTTGTGGATTATGCCCATACTCCCGACGCATTGATTAATGTATTGCAAGCATTACAAGGAGCAGGATTTACAAAAATTATTACGGTATTTGGCTGTGGAGGTAATAGAGACAAAAGTAAGCGTCCGTTGATGGGCAATGCTGTGGCAAGGTTGAGTCAAGTGGCGGTGGTTACTTCCGACAATCCTCGCTTTGAAGAACCAGCAAGTATTTTGCAAGATATTTTACCGGGTTTAGATGGAGTACAGGAGCTTGAAGTGCATGTGGAAGTTGACAGACGTAAAGCCACAGAACTTGCACTTGAGCTTTTGCAACAGAGTATGGAAGATGAACAGTGCAGACCTTGCGTGCTCGTTGCGGGCAAAGGTCATGAAGATTATCAGATAATTGAAGGCATTAAGTATCCTTACAGTGACCAAAAAAACATACAGGAAGTATTATCATGCAAGTAAAACTTGGAACATTACAAAATATGCTGGGCATAGCCTGCGTGGGATGTGCCGAACACAGACAATTGGATATTACCTCTGTTTGTCGAGATACCAATGATGTACGCCCGGGTGCGCTCTTTGTGTGCATTCAGGGGGAACGTTTTGACGGGCATGATTTTGCTCAAAAAGCTGTGGAAAAAGGTGCCGTTGCCTTGCTTGCCGACAGATATTTGGAAAATGTGAACGTACCGCAACTTTTGGTGCCAAGTACCATGGGAAATACCGTAGATGCCTTGGGATTACTGGCTAATTTATGGCGTGAAGAATTTGCTCTGCATGGCGGACGGGTTGTTGGTATTACGGGAAGTTCCGGTAAGACCACAGTGAAAGAAATTTTAGCGGATCTTTTGCAAAATATAGGCAAAAAAGTATGCCGTAGTATTTTGAATTATAATAACCAAATTGGTTTGCCTTTGTCCATGCTTGAAGCAAGCGGTCAAGAAGATTTTTGGGTCATGGAGCTTGGCATAAGTCAACCGGGAGATATGGATGTCCTTGGGGAAATACTGGAACCGGATGTGGCACTTATTCTTAACGTGGGCAATGCCCATACCGAAGGGCTTGGCGAAAAAGGTGTCGCTTGGCACAAAAGTCGTTTATTTTTACATTTGAGTGAACATGGTCAGGGCTTTGTGTGCAAAGATTACGAAGATTTACGCATGGAAGCAAAAAATGCTTTGCCAAATACACGCTTTTTCAGCGCAGAAGATGAATACGGCGCAGATGTAAGTGCTCACTATATGGGGCGAGTCAGTGCGGAAAATGAATCGGGAAAATTTGCGGTAAGGATTAAGTTAGATGCCAGCGGCGGTACTCAAGGTTTTGAGGTAAAAGCTCCGTTTTATGGTAAATATGGTGCGGAAAATGTGGCAGCCGTGGTGGCAATTGCCTTGCAATTGGGCATCGGTATCATGGACATACAAAGGGGATTTGAGCGTATTACCTTACCAAAACAACGCTTTGAGCTTAAAAAAGCCGGTGCTTGGAATATTATTGACGACAGTTATAATGCCAATCCTTTGTCCATGCAACGTATGTTGAGTGCTGCTTTGGAAATGGCTGAAAATACAGAAAGTAAGGCTTGTTATGCCGTGCTTGGAAGCATGGGAGAACTTGGCAAAAATGCTGAGCACGAACACAAGCAATTGGGTAAATTTTTAGCCACCAGCGGTGTGAAGCACATATTCTGGAAAGGAGATTTTTCAGAACAAGTGCATAAAGGCTTAAAGTGTAAAAAGTTTGATGGTGAATTTAATATTGTAAACGATATCGAAGATTTTGCCGAAAAATGGTACAAGATGCACTTGGAAGCAGGCACAGTTTTGTGCAAAGGTTCCCGTATGAATGCCTTGGAAGAATTTGTACCCATTATGCTGAACTACGCACAGACACATAAAAATTATACAAGAGGACGAGATGTTTTATAACTTGTTGTTACCTTGGGCCTCTGAATGGTCGGCACTTAACGTATTTCGTTATATTACATTTCGATCTGCTTGGGCTCTTGTAACAGCTTTGCTTATTTCCATAGTGGTGGGGCCAATGTTTATTCGCTGGCTCAGACGATTAAAATTTGGTCAACCCATACATGAAGATGTGTCAACGCACATTTCCAAAGCCGGAACTCCCACCATGGGCGGTTTGCTCATTATTTTTAGTTTGGTGGTCAGTACCTTACTTTGGGGTGATTTACGAAATATTTTTCTTTGGCTTATATTATTTGTTTTTGTGGGCTTTGGTTTAGTGGGTTTTGTGGACGATTATATAAAAGTTTGCAAAAAAAATAATCGTGGCATCAGCCCCACGGTGAAAATCTTGGGGCAGCTTTTAGTGGCAGGTATAGCGGTAACCGTATTGGTGTTGCATCACGATTTTAAAACCACCCTCAGCGTGCCGTTTTTTAAGGATTTGAATCCTGATTTAGGATGGTTTTATCTGCCCTTTGCCGTTATTGTTATGGTGGGAGCGTCCAATGGTGTTAATTTGACCGACGGACTTGACGGACTTGCCATTGGTCCTACCATCGTGGCCTCGGCTGTGCTTTCGGTATTTATTTATGTCACAGGAAATTTGAATTTTTCACAATATTTACTCGTTCCCTATATGGCAGGCATTGGCGAGGTAACCGTATTTTCTTCCGCCATGGTTGGCGCAGGATTGGGGTTTTTGTGGTACAATGCCTATCCTGCACAGGTGTTCATGGGTGATGTGGGCTCATTGAGCATTGGTGGCAGTTTGGGTTTCCTCGCCATATTGTGCAAACAAGAATTATTGCTTGCCTTGGTTGGCGGACTTTTTGTCATTGAGACATTGTCGGTGATTTTGCAAGTGGGTTATTTTAAATGGACAGGCGGTAAGCGTATTTTTCGCATGGCTCCTTTGCATCATCACTTTGAATTGAAGGGCGTACCGGAATCAAAAATCATCATACGATTTTGGATTTTATCGGTACTCTTTGGTCTTGTGGCATTAACGGTATTAAAACTTCGTTAATCTGAAGAAATTGGGAATACATATGAATAATCCTCAGCAAATAAAAAAGTTACGGCAAAAAGTGTTGGTCATTGGCGCAGGGCGTTCAGGGCGTGCTGCGGTTCGCTTGCTGGTGGAGCTGGGGATGCAAGTAACATTATTGGAAAGCAAAAATATTGATGAAAATTTTCAGCAAGAAATGCAAGAAAATGATGTACGATGTATACTTGATGCACTGAAAACTGAATATTTTGTAGATGTTGATGTGATAATTCCAAGCCCCGGCATTCCCATAGCAAGCATTAAAGCACTTTTGCCGCCGGACAATACAACAGAAATTTTGGCAGAAATGGAATTTGCATACCGTCATTTGCAAGGTGAGGATATTTTAGCCATTACCGGTACCAGCGGAAAAACCACCACGGTTTCTTTGGCTGCTGCCATGCTTACAGCCGGCGGAAAGAAGGTCTTTTTGGGCGGAAATATAGGAACTCCGCTCTGTGAATATGTGCTTGAGTGTATGCAGGATGAAAATGCCAAAGCCGATGTACTGGTTTTGGAAGCGTCTTCATTTCAGTTACAAGGGTGCGTAAATTTTGCGCCAAAGGTGGCATTGCTCTTAAATATCAGTGAAAATCATTTGGATTATCATGCTGATTTTGAAGAGTATGTTACTGCAAAAATGCAATTGTTTGCCAAGCAAGGTAAGGACGACGTGGCAATTTTTCCACAGAATTTCAGCGAATTATGCAAGCAATATCAAGTTTCTGCGCAAACAATATTTTTCAATGCAGAAAGCGATAATTTTATGCAGCGTCAACTTTTGGGTAAGCACAATGGTATCAACATAGAAGCGGCTTGGATTGCCTGCAAAGAATTGGGCATTGAGCTCAAAGATGCTCAAAAAGCCGTGACGGAATTTAAGCCTTTGGCGCACAGATTGGAAAAAGTACGTGAATTGGACAATGTGCTCTATGTCAATGATTCCAAGTGTACCACCGTCGACGCCATGCGTGTGGCCATAAATGCTTTCGATCGCCCCATAATTTTGTTGTGCGGCGGAAAATTCAAAGGCGGAGATTTGCATTCTTTGCGCACAAGCATTGAAGAAAAAGTGAAAACTGTCCTTCTATTTGGGGCAAGCCGTGAATATTTTGAAAAAGCTTGGGGCGGATGTGTTGTCATGCAATGGTATCCTGCCCTTGCCGAAGCTGTTTCGGAAGGTAAAAAATTAGCTGTGGCAGGTGATGTTGTGCTAATGGCACCTGCCACCGCTTCCTATGATTTGTATAATAATTACATGGAACGAGGCGACCATTTTAAAAAGCTGGTGGAGGTTTTGCCATGAACGAAATGACTCAAAAGCTCCAAGGTAAACGTAGCAATTCCAATAAGCATCGTCAGGGAACCAAGGAAGAAAGCACACAGCAAAGTTCCTTTTTGCATCAAAAAGAAGGAGCATTTGATTGGTACTTGTTTGCAATCATGCTCATATTGCTTGGTGTGGGACTCATCATGGTCTTAAGTTCCAGCGGCGTGGTGGCAGAAAGAATTAAAGGTGACAAATATTATTTTTTCACTCGCCAAATGCTCTTTTTGTGTGTGGGAGGCGTTGGTTTTTGGGTTGCTGCCATGATGCGCCGAGAATGGATTTATAAATTACAATATCCTGCATTGTTTGCGGCTTTTGTGATGCTTGTTTTGACCCTGACACCTTTAGCCCCCACCATTAACGGCGCAAGCCGTTGGTTGCAATTGGGAAATATGTCCATTCAGCCCATGGAATTTGTAAAAATAGCCTTGGTTTTTTATTTGGCATATTTCATGAGCAGTAAACAAAATCATATTAAAACTTTCTTTCGAGGTGTGGTACCGCCATTTTTAGTAACAGGAATATTATGTTTTCTGCTGCTTTTACAACCGGATTTCGGATCGGCTGTGGTACTTGCCACTTTACTTTTTTGCATGTGCATGGCCGGCGGAACCAGATTTATTTATCTTTTTTTGACCTTATCCCTTGCCATAGCCGGTGCATGGGCTCTTGCAGTAAATTCACCTTACCGTATGCGCAGGCTCATGGCTTTTATGGACCCTTTCAAAGATGCCCAAGATACCGGCTATCAATTGGTGCAGTCACTGTATGCCTTGGGTTCCGGTGGCTTTTGGGGAGTAGGTGTGGGCGCAAGCAAACAAAAAATGTTCTATTTACCCGAAGCTCATAACGATTTTATCATGAGCGTTTTGGGCGAAGAAATGGGTTTTGTGGGCATCACTTTGGTTATGTTGCTTTTTGGACTTTTATTTTGGCGTTGTTACAAAATAATTATCGGACAAGAAAATTTACGAGACAGATTCACCGCTTTTGGCATAACGCTTGTTGTGGCTCTTGGAGCAGTGCTCAACCTTGCCGTTATAATGGGAGCAGCCCCGCCCAAGGGCGTACCCATGCCTTTGTTATCCTATGGTGGCTCGTCCTTGGTGGCAACGCTTCTTTGTATGGGATTGTTGATGAATTATTCTCGTACTACGAAGAATTATGGGAAAAATTCGCTGCAAAATTCTGTGCAAAGCTCGGTACGTAATACTGTGGGTAATATTTCCACCGTACCTTCTGCCGCTAGGGTTGGGAGTACGTAAAATGCGCAAAGTTTTGCTTACCACCGGCGGTACCGGCGGTCATATTTTTCCGGCACTTGCCGTGGCTGAAGTTTTGCAAAAACAGCAAGATGTGACTTTACTTTTTGTGGGTTCATTATATGGACCGGAAAAAGATATTGTACCTAAAGCGGGTATTGAATTTGTGGGTTTACCGGTGCGAGGTATTTTGGGGCGTGGGCTCAAATCCTTGAAGGCACTTTTGCAAATGGGCAAGGCTTTGGGCATGGCAAGAAAAATTATAAAGGAATTTCAGCCGGATGTTGCCATGGGTTTTGGCGGTTATGCAGCCTTTGCTCCCATACTTGCCGCAAAGCTGTGTAAGGTACCAACAGCCATACATGAGCAAAATGCCGTGGTGGGTTTGAGTAATAAAATGCTTGGAAAGTTGGTGGATAAAATATTTCTTTCTTTGCCATTGCAAGCTGAAAGCAAAGTTTTTGATGCAAATAAATGTATTGTCACCGGAAATCCCGTGCGGCAAGCTTTGGCGCAAGTGGGAAAAAGCGAACATGATTTTTCCGGTAAAAGACTCTTGATTTTAGGTGGTTCGCAAGGTGCGCAAGCATTAAATGATGTGATTGCGGAAAATCTGGCGTATTTGCAAAGCATGGGAATTCAATTGTGGCATCAAACAGGTTTAAAAGATGAGCAAAGGGTAAAAAAAGCTTATGCGGCTCAAGGTATGAATGCAGATAAAGTACAAGCATTTATAGATAACATTCACGAAGCCTATGCTTGGGCGGATTTGGTTATGTGCAGAGCGGGAGCTTCCACCGTGGCAGAACTTGCCGCCGGCGGACGAGGAGCAGTTTTTGTGCCTTTTCCATTTGCAACCCACGATCATCAAACGGCCAATGCGCAATTATTGGTAAATTTGGGAGCGGCAAAAGTTTTTGCTGAAAAAAATATGCGAGAGCAAAATATTATACAAGAGGTGGTGGCTTTATTACAAAATTCCGAGCAATTACAAAAAATGGGAACTGCCGCTTATGCTCAGAGTAAAGTGCAAGCTGCGCAAGATATAGTGCTCCAGTTACAAAAAATGTGCAATGGACAAGGATAAAATATGCATAAGATACGTGGAATACATATGGTGGGCATAGGCGGTTCCGGCATGAGCGGCATTGCCGAAGTTTTATTAAATCTTGGGTATACCGTAACAGGTTCGGATTTAAGCAACTCTGCTACGGTGGAACGTTTGCGTACCCTTGGTGCCACCATATTTCAAGGTCATGCCGCAGAAAATGTGGGAAATGTGGAAGTATTGGTGCGTTCTACCGCCATTACCGAAGATAATCCCGAGCTTGTGATTGGGCGTGAAAGAAATCTGTCCATAATACCACGTGCCGAAATGCTGGCAGAACTTATGCGCTTGCGCCAAGGCATTGCCATTGCCGGAACCCACGGTAAAACCACAACAACTTCTTTGACAGCAACAATTTTTGATGTTGCCGGCAAAGATCCTACGGTGGTTGTAGGTGGTTTGCTCAATGCCTATGGTGCCAATGCGCATCTTGGTGAAGGTGAATACCTCATTGCGGAAGCCGATGAATCCGACGGTTCATTTTTGTGTTTATTTCCCATAATTAACGTGGTAACCAATGTGGATTTGGATCATGTGGATTTTTACGATTCCATACAAGAAGTGGATAATGCCTTCATTTCTTTTATGAATAAAGTGCCTTTTTATGGTCGTAACATAGTGTGCGGCGATGATGACGGTGTGAGGCGTTTATTACCCTTGGTGAAAAGACCGGTAACCACTTATGGTTTTGGCAAAGACAATGCCCTACGTGCCGAGCTTGGAAAGTGTGCTGTTACCAGCTGTTTTGAAGTTTTTTTACATGGTGAAAGTCTTGGAATGATGGAACTTTCTCAGCCGGGAAAACACAATGTACTCAATGCATTGGCTTCCATTGGCGTGGCACTTGAAGCAGGTATCAGCATAGAAAGTTGCCGTGAAGGTTTACACCGTTTTGGTGGAGTGGGGCGTCGCTTTGAATATAAAGGCGAAAAAAATGGAATTTATGTCATTGATGATTATGGGCATCATCCTGTGGAAGTTATGGCAACCATTGCCACGGCAAAACAAGTATTTCCGGACAGGCGTTTGGTGGTAGCATTTCAGCCGCATCGCTTTACCCGTACCCAAGCATTTTTTGGTGAATTTTGTCGGGCATTTGGTGGAGTTGATAAGTTATTGCTTACAGAAGTTTATGCTGCCAATGAAAATCCCATTCCCGGTGTGAGTGGGCAAAGCTTGGTGCAAGGGCTTAAGCAAGTATCTCAAGTTGATGTGACTTATTGTCAAGATATTGAGCAGGTTGTGGAAACAGCCAATGAAGTTTTGCAAGAAGGAGATGTTTTTTTAACTATGGGCGCCGGTACCATTACCAAGGCCGGTCCGCTCTTCTTGGAAAAAAAATCAAATTTGTGTGAAAAAAATAAATTTTAGCATAAAATAATTATAAGGAAATTGTGTGCAAATTATTTATGAACCCAAACTTTCAGAAAGGACAAGCATAAGGCTTGGCGGAAAAGCCATTGCCGAACTTTGTTTGACTGAGTTTGAAGACATATATCTTTTGCCACCATTGATAAAAGAACTTGGTGGAACTGTTTATGTTATAGGAGCCGGTTCAAATATTTTGGCCTCAGATGAAGATTTACCTTTGTTACTTTTAAAACCGGCATTTGCATTTTCACCAAAATTATTACAAGTGAATGAAAATACCTTTGAGGTTGAAGTAGGTGCAGGGGTAGCACTTCCGAAACTTTTAGCATTTTGTGCAAAAAATGGTTTGACGGGATTAGAACCTTTAAGCGGTATTCCCGGAGCAGTAGGTGGGGCCATTGCCATGAATGCAGGGTCGTTTGGTACTCAAACATGTGAGCATTTAAAAAGTGTGACCATATACTCAGATGCAACGGGCATTGTGAATATGTCACGAGAAGATTTTTCTTATGGCTACAGAGAGTTTTCTTTAATAAAAAAAGATAAAATTATAAAATGGTTTTTTATAATTCAAGCAACTTTTATCTTGACGCATGAAGAAATGAATGGCATTACTAAAACAAGGACTCGAGAATATTTTAAAAGAAAGTCTACACAACCGATAAATGTATGGAGTGCCGGATGTGTATTTAAAAATCCTACTCCGGATAAGCCTGCCGGAAAGCTGCTGGAAGAATGCGGTTTTAGAGGCAAAAAACTGGGTAAGATGGAGTTTTCAGCCAAACATGCAAACTTTCTTGTGAATACAGGGGAGGGGCGAAGTGCTGATGCATTTTATCTTATGGAAGAAGCAAAGGAAAAGGTTCAAGATACATTTGGTTTAGCGTTACAAACAGAGGTTAAAATTTTGTGTCCCTAATGTGTGAAAATACGAGTGAAAGGCAAAAATAATTTTGTCAAGGGGGAAAGATGCGAAAGGTTATATCTCAAGGGCGTGGCTTAGCAAAGAACAGCTATAAGCAACAGCCTAAAAAACGTATGAGTTTTTCCTTTACTTTTCCAAAGCTGCCACCAATGCAAAAAGTTTGGGGTACAGCGCTGAATTTTGGCATTGGCAGTATTTTTGTGGTGGGACTTTATTTTGGTTTTATTTTTCTGTACGACACTGCCACAAGTTCTGCCTTTTTCAATACTAAATATATAGAAGTTAAGGGAAATCAACGCCTTTCGAAACAGATGGTGATTGATATTTCCGGTGTGACTCTTGGTGAAAATTCTTTGGATGTGAGTATTTCCAAGGTTGAGCAAGCGCTTTTAAAAACACCTTGGGTAAAAAAAGTTTCGGTAAGGCGATCATTACCTGATGGTTTTGTGATTGATGTTCAGGAAAGATTGCCTGTTTTTTGGGTTCGCAAAGATAATATTTTATATTATGCCGATGTACTTGGCTATATCATTGCTCCCGTTGATACAAAGCATTTTATTTCTTTACCAACCCTTGAGGTGGAAAAAGGTTTTGAAGATGTTTTACCAAAACTTTCCGGTTATTTGGAAGAATTGAAAAATGGTTACCTGCCTGTGGAATACAGCGCAATTTCCGCCATTAGAGTAGGTGGTGCCAAAGGCATGGAGCTTTATTTAGACGATAGAGAGATTCTGCTTTCCATTGCCTTAGACAGTTTTGAAAAAAATTTATTGCGCTTATCCATAACCATTGGCGACCTTGTGCGACGCAATGAGCTTTCAAAAGTTAAAGAAGTGCGGGCAACAGATGGAAATGTTTGGGTAATAAAAAATGTGTAAAATTATGTGGTGCTTGGGGGCGTATGAGTAGTTCTGAACTTATTGTAGGTTTAGATATTGGCACAACAAAGATTTGCGTTGTGGTCGGTGAGGTGAACCAAGAAGGCGTTATTGAGATCGTCGGTATTGGCACTTCTCCATCTACGGGCTTGCGCAAAGGTGTTGTGGTTAATATTGAGCAAACGGTACAATCGGTGCGCAAAGCTCTTGAAGAAGCAGAACTTATGGCCGGTTGTGAAATCGGTGCCGTATACGTTGGAATTGCCGGCAGTCATATTAATAGCATTAACAGTCATGGTGTTATTGCGGTAAAAGGCGGAGAGGTGACTCCTCGTGATGTGGAAAGAGCTTTAGATGCGGCAAGAGCCGTTGCTATTCCGGCCGATCGTGAAGTTATTCATATTTTGCCGCAAGAATATATTATCGACAAACAAAGGGGTATTGCCGATCCCTTGGGAATGGCAGGTGTACGCCTTGAAGTTAAGGTGCATATTGTAACAGGAGCTGTATCTTCTGCACAAAAT
>CAYJHV010000002.1:21241-28470 GCA_964369825.1 uncultured Desulfovibrionaceae bacterium
TCATTAGCATCTGCAAAATCAGTTTTGACTAATGAAGAACGAGAAATCGGCGTTGCCATAGTTGATTTGGGTGGCGGTACCACAGACATAGCCATTTTTGCTAACGATGCCATAAAGCATACGGCGGTACTTGCTCTTGGCGGGCAAAATTTAACCAATGACATAGCTTTTGGTTTAAGTACACCAATGGCCGCTGCAGAAAAAATTAAAGTTAAATATGGTTGCGCCTTAACTGATTTGGTGCGACACAATGAAGTGATAGAAGTGCCCAGTGTGGGCGGTAGACAGCCAAGGCGTCTTTTGCGTCAGGTGCTTTCAGAAATTTGCGAACCTCGAATGGAAGAAATTCTCTATCTCGTAGATCAAACGCTTATTCGTTCAGGTTTTAAAGACATGATTGGCGCAGGAGTTGTGCTCACAGGCGGAACCGCTTTGATAGAAGGCTGTCAAGAACTTGGCGAACAAATTTTCAATTTACCCACACGTATTGGCTATCCGCGCCAAGTGGGGGGACTTAAAGAAGTAGTGAATAGTCCTAAATTTGCAACTGCGGTAGGTCTTTTGCGTTATGGAGCTGAAAAGGAAAATCAGGGGCAAAAAGTATTTACCAGCAATGAAACAACCGTTTTTGACGGGATGCTATCCCGTATGAAGAAGTGGTTGAAGGATATTTCTTAAGTTGATTGTCCCTATTAAGATGAGGAGAGGCATATGGAACTATTTGATTTTGTAGAATCTTGCGCTGGAAATGCGAAGATAAAAGTTATTGGCGTCGGCGGCGGCGGCGGTAATGCCGTTCAACATATGATCGAGTCCGGACTGCGTGGAGTGACCTTTATCTGTGCCAACACAGATTTACAAGCTTTAAACAAAAACGCAGCGGCACATAAAGTACAAATAGGCGAGCAATTGACTCGTGGGCTTGGTGCCGGTGCCAATCCACAAAAGGGTAAAGATGCTGCCATTGAAAGTGTTGATGCCTTACGAGATGTACTCGAAGGGGCAGATATGGTATTTGTCACTGCCGGAATGGGCGGCGGAACCGGAACCGGTGCTGCTCCTGTCATTGCGCAAACAGCTAAAGAGCTTGGCGCACTGACCGTTGGCGTTGTGACTAAGCCTTTTGAATTTGAAGGCACAAGACGCCGTTCCATTGCCGAAGCCGGTTTGCAAGAATTGAGCGAGCATGTGGATTGTTTGATTACCATTCCCAACGATCGTTTGCTTACTTTTGCGCCCAAAAAAGCACCTTTTACAGAAATGCTTAAAAAAGCCAATGATGTGCTTTATTTCGCAGTCAAAGGTATCTCCGATGTGATTATGGAAGAAGGTATGATTAACCTTGACTTTGCCGATGTGAAAACCGTTATGCAAGAGTCCGGTATTGCGCTCATGGGTACCGGTGTAGCTGCCGGAGAAAACCGTGCAAGTATTGCGGCCAAGGGTGCCATTTTAAGTCCGTTACTGGAAGATACTTCCTTGGTTGGTGCCAAAGCAGTGCTTTACAATATTTCAGCTTCTTATGATATTTCAGGCGATGAAATTAAAGAAATTGGCGATATTATCAGCGAAGCTGTGCATCCCGATTGTAATATTATCTTCGGTGTTGTTTTCAATGCTGATGCCGGCGATGAATTGCGTATTACCGTTGTGGCAACAGGTATTGAGCCGGTCAGCAATATTCATGAGGAAGAAGACGAAGATGTGGAGCACGTTATTCCAAATTATAACACTCCGAGCTCTCGTGCTACCAATCCAAGCCCCGGGCTTCGTCGTCAACCTTCACAGGTGCAAATGTACGGACCTTCCAAGCAAGAGTCCATGCAAGAATCTGTTCATGAACAAAGACAGGAATATAGACAAGAACTCAGGCAGGAACATAGGCAAGAAGAAATGCCTGTGAATCATGGCAGACGTCGCATTCAAGTGGAAAGCTGGTATGATGGGAAAAGTGAATTACCACCTTATGTACTTAAAGGTAATGCGCTTAATGCCAATCAACAGCAAAGATATAATCCCGGGTCCGAAGAAATTATCTATGATGAGGACGAATATGATATGCCGGCATTTATTCGCAGGCAAGCTGATTGAAATAAATAGATTTTGAGGATTTTTTGCTGAAGATGTGAGTGTTTTTGAATGCTTTATTCTTTAAGATACGTTGCGTTTATTCTGCAAAAAATTCTTATGGAACCAAAAGCCTTGGAAGCACGCCTCTCGCTTTTAGGGTATTAAAGGCCGCATTGGGCGGCCTTTTTTATGATATAAAACAGGTACTGAAAAATGAAAGTTCTCTGTGTGGCAGGTGCTACAGGCACCGGTAAAACAGCTGTCGGTATTGAATTAGCACAACATCTTAACGGTGAAATTGTGAATCTTGATTCACGTCAAGTTTACGCTGATTTTCCCATTATTACCGCACAGCCAAATGCTCAAGAGCTCAATTGCGCAAAACATCATTTATATGGTTTTTTACCCACACAAGACAAATTCTCTGCCGGAACTTATGCTCAAAAAGTTTTGCAAGTTATAAATCAAATTCATTCTCAAAAAAAATTACCCATACTTATTGGGGGAACAGGGCTTTATTTTAAAACATTACTTTCGGGAATTGCAGATATTCCCACCGTTCCAAAGGAAATAACAGAATTTTATCAACAACGCTGTGAGGAAATTGGTTCGCAAAATTTACACCAAGAATTGCAGGCTGTTGACCCTGAGTATGCCGTAAAAATACATCCCAATGATAAGCAAAGGATTATGCGAGCTTTGGAGGTATTTTCTGCCACAGGTAAAACCTTTTCGTGGTGGCATGAAAATTCTAAACCAAAGCCCATGGTTCAGGGTTCTATTTTTGGTCTTGAAGTTCCTCTTGTGGACCTTCGACCTCGTCTTGACAGACGCATAGATTTGATGCTTGCAAGCGGTGCCATGGAAGAAGCAAGCGCAGCTTTAAAGCATTGCCCTGACAAAAATGCGCCCGGTTGGTCAGGTATCGGTTGCCCTGAATGCCATGCATATTTAAATGCTAAAATAAGTTTGGAAACGTGTATTGAGCTTTGGAAAGCCAATACACGTGCTTATGCCAAAAGACAATACACTTGGTTTCGTGCCGTGCCGCAAATGCAATGGTTTTCACCGCAATCAGTACAAGCTATGCTTGATGCCGTACAATTTTGATTTTAAAATTTTTATATAAATTATAATTGCCGATAAATGGACAAAAATGAATTATTATTAAGATTTAATTCTAATATGCAGTGTACAAAGAGAATTGAGTAAAATTTGAATTTGGCGGTGTTAACTATTTACTTATTTTTGTAAATATCATATTAAAATGATGTGTATGGTATTTTTATTCTTGGGCTAAATTGTAATTGTTAAAATTGATTGCTCATAAACATAGTCAATATTTAAATTGGAGCTTTTCAATGCTAGATGGCAAAGAGAACGGAATAGGCGGAGAAAGAGAAGAGTTGCAAGCAAAACTTGCTGAACTTGAAGATAAAATTGCAGAATTTGAAAAGGAAAATAAAGACCTTAAAAATAGCATTATTGATTTATCCATAAGAAATAGCCAAAAAAAGAGAGAGCGTGCAGCATCTTTTAGTCAAGCCTTTCAACGCAATGACAAATATATTTCCTTTAAGTGGAATCATTATTTACCCATTTATGACAGAATATTGGCTTATTTGTCAAAACAAGAAGAGCCGATGGTTATTCTTGAAATTGGTGTAAACAATGGCGGAAGTTTAGAAATCTGGAAGCAACTTTTGCCCGAAGGTTCTAAAATTTATGGTGTGGATATTGATGAGAAATGTAATCAATTACAATTTAGTGACGGCATAAATTTTATTTTGGGTGATGCCACAGATCCAAACTTCATTCAAGAACATTTTGCCCATGTACGTTTTGATATTATCATTGATGATGGTTCGCATTTGTCACATCAGGTTATAAAATCTTTTGAACAACTTTTCCTCAGGGTAAAATTTGGCGGACTTTATATTGTCGAAGATGTGCATACTTCTTATTTTAAGCGTTATAACGGCGGCTTTCGTGCTCCATACTCACATATGGAATATTTTAAAAGAGCGCTAGACAGTATTAATTTGAAATTTATTGAAAAAGAAGATGTAGAAAGAGTTTCGCAAAGTGAGTTGAATTATTTGCGCAGATTAAACGAAGAAATTGCCTGTATTTCTTTTTATGACTCCATAATTGTGCTTGAAAAATACGCCTACAGAATGGAAAGAAATTTTTCGGGTATTGTTACTCGCGGTGAAGGTCATGTGCTCACACAATTGGAAGATTTTCCACGCTTTGATGAAAACTCTGAAGTTTTAGATTGTTATAGAAAGTAATTGAATTATACTGTTGATGATAAAGTATCCTTTTAAGCTGAATCATGAACACTGATTTTTTTTCTACCTTTTATTTTACTTGCATTTTTGCCTTGGCCGCCGGAGCCGGGGCATTTTTGCGTTATGCCCTCAACAGCTTTTTTCAAAAAATTTGGGGTAAGCAATTTCCTTTGGGGATTTTTACGGTTAATATTCTAGGATGTTTTGTTTTCGGTTTGATTGTCGGATTGGATCAAAGTCTGCAAAACAATGTTTTTATGTTGCCTGAAAATCTTAAGACCATACTACTCACCGCCTTTCTGGGGTCTTTCACCACCTTTTCCACCTTTATTTTTGATGCAGATAATTTTCTTAAAAATAAAAATTTTTTGCTACTAATTTACTATGTTATGGGGCAAATCTTCATTGGTTTATTAGCTTTTTGGGGAGGAACCAAGATTTTTTTACATTAATAACATTGACAATCATTCTCAAGAAGGTTATTTAATGGTTACTGATTGAGAAGAATAGATTGTAAATGCCGCAAGGAGGTTATGATGGCCAAAAAATCTAAGAAAAATAATACAAAAGGCTCCATGCATGTGATCAGCCACAAAAAAGATGAAGTTATTTCCATGTCACAGCCAAAATGTACTGCTTGTAATACCCCTTGCCCCTGTGCCAACTGTCCTCAAAGAATTCTCGTGGTAGGTGGTATTGAGCGCATGGAACCTTTGTACAGAGAAGTCATTGAAGCCAAAGGGCATATTTTTGAATATCATGCCGGGCATTTACGTAAGGGCGGAAATAAGCTTGATAACTTATTGCAACGTGCGGACATTGTTCTGTGTCCTGTCAACTGCAACAGCCATACTGCTTGCTTGCAAGTGAAAAGCATGTGTAAAAAATACAAGAAAAATTTACAAATTATGAAAAATTTCAGCCTCAGTGCCATTGAACGTACTTTGGGTGAAGTGGTGAATAAATAGTCGGCACTGAAAAACATGCCAATAACTTAAAATCAAAATTTTTTTAATTAAAATATACAAATAAAAATGCCGGAAATAAGGGCGTGGAATGCACTTTTTCAGCGTCGACTAAATAGTTTTTGGGGAAAATCTTGGCATAAGCCAAGGATTTCCCCAAGTTTTTATATATTACTTCCAAATACTCTCTAAAATTCCACTACAAAATTAACCGAAAATAGTATCCCAAGTGCGTAGCAACGGCTGCATAAGAAAATCTAAGGGCGTTAGGTACTCTGTGAGTAAATTTTTGGGCCAGAATATGGCTCGCACGGGAACGCTGTGTCCGCTGTACAAAGCAGCATTTGTTTGTTCATCACTTTGAATTTTAGCTGTATATGCTTGTAATAGTTTTGTAATGTTGTCATCGTCATTGGAGATTTCCAAAGTAAAATTCACATTGTCTTCAGAGTGAATGGCTTCAATGTTTCCGGGAATTATTGCATCATCCAAGATGAGGTAAATGGTACTTTTATTACGTAAATCTTCTATTTTTCCCATATCATCGGAGTTAATTTGAGTTATAATTTTAAATTTTGCCCCGTCTTGCGGTAAAATATGAAATAAAGTACTGTCTTTTGCCAGCACCTCTCCTTTTTGCGGGATATTTCCAATGATGCGCCCACTGATATCGGCAGCGATAAAATCGTTTATACGTGCATTTGCTGTCTGGAAAGGTGCACCTGAAGCATTGTTGTAATTTCTTTTATATGCATTTTCCGCACGCAGTTTTTGAAGCTCTGCTTCAACGGCAACACGCTGACGGCTGGCCAATTCAAAATTTGTTTTGGCATTATGTAATTTTTGTCTTGCGTTGATCTCTGCTTGCACGGCATTACGGTATTTTTGTGAATTATCCTGAAAAATACTACGTAAATGAACGAGGGTGCGAGCATGTTCGGTGGAATAATGCTCAACGGCTGTACGCATGGTATTTTCTTCATGGCGTGCAATAGCAGTACGTTTCACCATATCCGCTTCCATGTTTTCGGCTTGCGTTACCCTTGAGCTTACTTCTTGCGAAAAAGTACCTCTTGCAAGAGCCATGGCTTCGGGTAATTGTCCAGAGTACCCTGAAATATCAATTTTAACAAGCGGTTGACCACTTTCAACTTTTTGATTTTGCGTCACCATAACATCTGTAATCGCAGTGCTCATGGGGATTTTTACGGCAACAAGATTTAAGGCAAGAGCTGCAGAGCGATTATCTATGCGCATTACCATTAACCATGCCAATAAAATGATTAAAATGACCAGTAATCCAAGACAAAATTTTAAGAATATCCTAGATTTTGTCGCCGGAGCAGCTTGAGGGAGGGAAAGTGTTGTTGACATATTTTTTCCTTATGAAATATTCATATTATGTGCATAAATATAACTAATTTGTAATATCTACATTTTCAAATGTAGATTAGTATAATGCCCATATAATCACAAGAAAAAAATTCGTAGTAACTTAATTTGACATTTTCACTTATAGGTTTATATCAAAAAAATAGCCTAAGTTTTGAGCAGAGGTAACCATGTCCCTATCCTTCACCGAAACAAAGCTTGAGCAAGTCATCCTTTCTCTCCTTGACGGTAAAGGATACGCCCATTATTCAGAAAAGGATATTGAGCGCACAGACAAAGAAGAAGTCCTTATATTATCTGATATTATCGCCTATTTTACAGCCGCCTATAAGCACGAAAAAATCACTCAAGGCGAAATTGTTACTTTTGTGGGCTTTTGGCGTCGACTAGTGCCTTGCTTTATTCAAAAATAGTGATATTTTTTCTTGTGTGGGGGAGGAGAAAACTTTTGCTAGCGCAAAAAAGTTTTCCCCTCCCCCACACCCCTTTCAAAACGCGCCTATTGACT
>CAYJHV010000003.1:0-17420 GCA_964369825.1 uncultured Desulfovibrionaceae bacterium
TACTTAAGGCCATGCTTGCGCTCACCCTTGCCGATGCCTTGCTTATGCACAAGCGATTGCTTTAATAATTAATATTCCGTAATCATAGTTTTTGGAGCATTTCCAGATGAAGATGCTCCAAAAATTCATGTAAATTCCTTATGCCGTCAACTTGGCTATCTTTTCCGCAGCATCTGTCATATCATGAGCTGTCACAATATTCACACCGCTTTCTGCTAAAATCTTACGAGCTGCTTCCACATTGGTACCTTCCATACGTACAACTAAAGGGAGTTGTAAGTTGGTTTCTTTCACAGCTTGCACAACACCTTCTGCCACCACATCACAACGCAAAATACCGCCAAAAATATTGATGAGAATGCCACGCACATTGGTGTCTGAAAGCATGACTTCAAAACCATTTTTAACCATTTCCACATTGGCACCGCCGCCGGCATCCAAAAAATTAGCAGGCTCGGCGCCGGCTTGTTTGATGGCGTCCATGGTAGCCATGGCAAGACCGGCACCATTAACCATGGTACCCACATAGCCATCCAAACGCACATAATTAACACCAAGTTGAGCCGCTTTCAATTCCAGCGGATCGGCTTCGTCGGGATCTTCAAGGGCTAGAATATCGGGATGCCTTTTGAGAGCACTGTCATCAAAGTTTATTTTTCCGTCAAGAGCAAGGATTTCGCCGGCAGTATCTACGGCAAGAGGATTGATTTCCACTTGTACAGCATCTTTCTCCACACACAGACGCACTAGATTTTTAATGAGGGTGACTCCTTTGCCCACTTGTGTGGGATTAAGTCCACAGCCAAAAAGGAGTTGACGTGCCTGAAAAGCCCACAATGTATGTGCTCCGTCAAGTCTGGTAACAAATATACGTTCGGGGTGTTTTTCTGCCACTTCTTCAATGTCCATACCGCCGTCCGGTGAAGCCATCACCGTTAAGCATTCGGCAGCTCTGTCAAGAACCACGGCAAGATATAATTCTCTGGCGATGTCGGTGCCTTGTTCAACCCAAACTTTTTTTACTTTTTGCCCTTCGGGTTTTGTTTGATGCGTTACCAATTGCATACCAAGAATGGAGCCTGCGGCTGTTTCCACTTCTCCCAAACTATGACATACCTTGACACCGCCACCCTTGCCACGTCCTCCGGCGTGAATTTGCGCCTTTACCACAAAAACTTTGCCACTGTTTTGAAGATTTTTCGCAACACTCACCGCTTCTTCCACGCTATGGGCAACGCCACCTTGCGGTACGTGTACACCATAAGCCGCCATAAGTCCCTTGGCCTGATATTCATGAATATTCATATACGCATCCCCTCTCGAGTTCATTTTATAATAACAGAAAGTAAGATGAAAATAACTCCATAAAGGACATTGGTCAATTATCAATATTCCATTTATCATCCTCCACTCAGCAAAAATTCACGTTGATCAATGGCTTTGCATAGTTATTATCATAAGAACAAATGTTTATATTTTATTCAGTATACGCATTAAGTTTAGAAACCTTGAACTTGACATAAAAACAACAAATAAGTTAAGGGCATTGCAGGCGATGATTTACTTTGTTTTCAAGGTCTAAGATATTTGTCGTTTTAGGTAAATTTTTAATATATTTTGGAGGATGCATGTCTGGTTCAATGTACTTTATGTTAGCCGTTCTTGGTCTTATAGGCGGTTATTTTATTTATGGAAATATTGTAGCAAAAATTTTTGGCGAAGACCCAAACAGAGTAACACCGGCACGAAACATGGCTGACGGAGTAGATTATGTGGAAATGCATCCCGGAAAGGTTTTACTCATTCAAATTTTAAATATTGCCGGTGTCGGTCCTATTTTTGGTCCTATTTTAGGAGCATTATACGGACCTGCCGCATTGCTCTGGATTGTTATAGGCTCGGTATTTGCCGGTGCCGTCCATGATTATCTTTCCGGTATGATGTCCATGCGTTATGGCGGCAGTAATATGCCAAACATAGCCGGCTATACCCTTGGCAACGTGAGCAAGCAATTTATGCGGGTTTTTTCCTTAATTTTATTGGTGCTGGTGGGCGTTGTTTTCGTGGCAGCTCCGGCAAAATTATTGGGTACCATGACTTCGGAATGGCTTAATTTTGAAGCATGGATGATCATTATATTTGTTTATTACTTCCTTGCCACAGTATTACCCATTGATAAACTTATCGGGCATTTGTATCCCATATTTGGTGGATGCTTGATTATTATGGCTCTTGGTATTATCATCATGCTTTTCATGAGTGATAAGCCTTTTTATCCTGCGGCAGAATTTGTTAATCAACATCCCAAAGACTTACCATTGTGGCCCTTGATGTTTATTACCATTGCTTGCGGCGCAATCAGCGGTTTTCATGCCACACAATCTCCGGTTATGGCACGTTGCCTTGCCAATGAGAAACAAGGTAAACCTGTTTTCTACGGTGGTATGATTGCCGAAGGTTTTATTGCCTTGGTATGGGCAACCGTTGGTATGACTTTTTATCAAAGTCCTGAAGCTTTACAAGAAACCATCGCCGCCGGCGGTCCCGGTAAGGTGGTAAAAGATGCTTCGTATGCGCTCATGGGTTCTGTGGGCGGTACCTTGGCTGTGCTTGGAGTTATAGTTTTACCAATAACATCAGGCGATACTGCATTTCGTGCCACTCGTTTAACCATAGCCGAAGTTTTCAAATTGGAGCAAAAATCCATTGCCAAGCGTTTGTACATTGCCATTCCGCTCTTTGTCATCGGCGGCATTTTGTCTCAAATAGATTTTGATATTTTATGGCGTTATTTTGGCTGGGCAAATCAAACTCTTGCAGCTTTAGCTTTATGGTGCGGTGCCGGTTTCTTATACAGGCAAGGTAGTTTTCATTGGATTGCGTCCATTCCGGCAACCTTTATGACGGCGGCAACAGTAACTTATATTTGCTATATGAAAGGACTTGGCTTTGGTTTACCCATTCTCACTTCCAATATAATCGGTGCTGCCGTTGCCATAGTCTTTTTGGTATTCTTTGTTTTACAAGGTAAAAAATTAAAAGTAGATGTTTATGAAGGCAGCTAAGCAATGATTGCTTTGACTTAGAGCTTGTCCGTAAATAAATGTAGCGTGAGGCAAGTACAAGGAAAAGTGCATTTTTGCGAAGGGAGTGTATCCAGAAAAACATACTCGACCTGAGAAAAAAGGTGCTTTGACGCAGTAATTGTCCACGATACGTTATTTACGGATAAGCTCTTAACATTTTCTCTTAAAATTATCATAAAAAGACCTCCATCGGAAAATGTTGGAGGTCTTTTTTTACGTTGTTTGCATACGTCGTTTAAATTCATGATAGTGGCTGACATGCGGCGCAATATCAATGGCCTTTTGTATATTTTTTTGTGCTTCGATGCATATTCCTTTTTTAAATTGGCACTTTCCCAAAATAAAATATGGCCATGATTGCGTAGGATTGTATGCAATATAATTGAGCGCAATAATCATGGCTTCATCAAGGTTTGTTGAATTGGACAAAGCATATGCTTTCTTTTTTCTCCAAGGTGTTAAAAAATAATTTACCACTGATATGAAATGAACAATTTTTTGAGGAACGAAAACTGAATGTGATGTAGGGACGGGAATTTTCAGAGGTTCGGGAGAAACTGCCTTTACACTCTCACAATTGGTTAATTTTTCCAATTTTGAAACATATTCTGTACTTTTTAAGGTTATATATTCTTCCAAAGATATTTTAAATGTACTTATGAAGGCAGCAGTATCGATGAGTTGTTTTTTGGATACAATAAATGTATGCACTGCATCATAAAATACAATTTTGTCTTGTGGCAGAAGATGCTGAGATTTAAAGAATAAAAAATTAAGACTGTGCATTATGACCGGAGTAAAATCTTCTACGGTCTGCGCATATTGCGAAGCGTCTTTATAGGCGTTAAGCCCTGCCAAGGTCAGTGCCAAATCAAAAGAATTTATGAGCGATTTTTTAACGGTAATTGTTTTGTATAAATAAACAACTTCATTGATCATGGTTATTTTTTGTATAAATTGCTTAAGCTGCATAAGAAACAATAAATCCTCTGCCATTTTATAATTTTTATACCTAATACTATTTTTCAAAATAATTTCAGATTTAAATATCTTATTGCAAGGAGAAGGATTCCTGTAAAATAATCCTTTATCTTGAATAAGATTATAAGCATCGTTTTTATATGTATCTTTCAATCCCGCAAATATAAACCAAGAACTGTTGTCAATTTTTCGTAGCACCTGCCCCATGACAACATCGGAATTATGCTTTAAGGCATTTTGCAGCATGAGGTCATAGGCATCATTGGGAATGGTATCGTCGGCATCGCAAAAAGTGACGTATGGAGTCGTTACATGATCAAGCGCCATATTGCGTGCATTACCGGGGCCTAAATTACTTTTTGCTTGCAACAATAAGATTGACTCTTGAGATAGCTCAGCAATAATATTTTTGATCACTGCATAAGATGTGTCGGTGGAACAATCATCGGTAACAATGATATGTATTTTATGCTTCGAAGCTTTTAAAATGGAATAAATGCAGGGTTTAATTGTATCTTCGGCATTATACATGGGAATAATAACTGTGAGTAAATTATCCATTTCCGCCACCGGCTGCTTTTAAAATTTTGTATATATTTTCCGTTGCATGGCTACAATTTTCAAAAAAACCTATACGTGCTCTGTCATAGTTCACTGTATAATTTTTGGTATGAATTTTTTGCAGCTCATGCATTAATTGCGCACTTGTTTTTGAAAACAAGTCTTTATCGCCAAAAATATCAAAGAAAAACTCACGATATGAATGATATCCTGCTTGAATTAATTCCATATCCGGAATAAAGCGTAAGATGGGAATGTTTAAGAAAGCAAAATCGTACATAATGGACGAAAAATCCGAAATAGCCAAATTGTAATCACCTATATTTATTTCTGAACAAAATTGAATATTTTTGTGCTTAACTATAAAATCATCCTTCAATGAATCAAACATCTTGTGTAATTTCACATCTAAAATTACATTGTTTTTTTCTAAAAAATCATGCAATGGTTGATAGTTGAGAAAATTTAATGTTTCGATCATGTACTTACAATCGCCGATATTTTCTTTTTTTATCCATTTGGCAGGTCCCATATACTTTAAGAGGTATTCTCTCCAAGAAGGAACAAAGATAATTTTCCCGGATGCATGATTTCTTTGAAGAACACTGTATCTTGGCATTCCTGTTGTAAGCACGTCCTTTTCGGGATAGTGCAAGATTTGAAGCATGGCATTTTTCTCAAATGCGGTTGAAATAACAATTTTATCCACAAAATGTAGAGCATCTTTGGCATTATAAAAGGAACAATCTGCGTGCATGGTACCATGCTGTAAATATATGGTTTCAAATTTCAACAAATCTATATACAGGTGAAAATCTTCTCTAAAAGGTATAAAATGTGGATGCCCGGAGTTTGACGTTAATATTGTTGAACAGGACAAAAGTAAAAGTTTGTGTTTCCATGAATTCCAAGGAACCACAAATTTTTTTTCAAAGCTCGTGAATTTTTTAGTAATTCTATCTTCTTCAAAAGTAATATAATATTTTTCCACATGATCATCTTTTTGTATGTCATGCTTAAATTGATAATAGGCATTGTCATAAATTCCCATTGAGTCAATATATAGGAAAATTTTCTTTTTTGCATGGAGGAATTGCGACATTTTGCGCAGGCAATACGTTTTTTTGTTAAGGTTTAACGCATTAAAATATGCCTTGCTCAATGCTTTTCCTTCAAGAATATTGGAAAAAAAACAAAGATGTTGCCCTTTCGCTTGTAAGGTAAATTTGTTTGACGGATGGATAAGAACATTTTTTTCCGAAGATAAAACATGATTTGGGCGGAAATAAAAGTTGAGCGGGTAAAAATAGTCGAGAAATTGTATTTTAAAATAAATATTTGTGGCGTGGTCGACGGTAAAAGTACATTCAAAGCCATAATGCTTTTGTGTCTTTATTTTTGTTCTCCAATGGGAATGAATGGAATCATATAAATCTATCTCTATTTTTTTGTCATGGATATACGCAAATAAACGTGGTTTTTCACTAAAATTCAAGGTGTGATTTTTGAGAAACCCCATAATATAAAATTTATTATCAATTAATCTTTCTCGTTGCACCACAAGAAAACAATTTTTCTCTTCAAGAATTTGCCCGGAATTATCGCATAAAGTCATTTTATCGCTTTCAAAAATGGCAAATGGTCTATTTTTTGATTTTAAAGAAAGCAAATAATATTTATGTTCATGAGATAACCATATGCAGTTTAAAATGTGTTTATTGGCGATCAGATTCAAAGTATTTTTTAAAAAATTCAAAAAATTATCATATTTTGCTTCATCGTCATAGGGAAAAAGCATATCGGCCTTTAATCGCCAATTGATATTATAAAGAATGAGAGAGGATATGTAAGCAATGGTATGTTCATTGCTCATCCCTAAAATTTCATTAACAAAATGCATAAAATAATCATAGGCAAAAGCCATATTGTACTTTATGTTGCCACCCTCGTTTGCAACGTCCCTTCGGTAAATATATGCAGCACTTGAGCACCAGCCAATGGAATTTTTACTAACCATTTGCAAAAGGCAAAATAATTGATCTTCGCATAAGCTTAATTTTTCATCAAATCTTATGTTTGTAGTACCTTTAACGCAAATATTCATGGTTGTTTGCGAAAAATGAATGTTTTTTGTAATATCTACGATGCAGTTTGTGCTTAAATGCGCTCCTCGAGGATGAACCTTTATTTCTTCACCGTGTTTGTAATGAAGATTATACGTTAAAATTTCGGTATCGTCATAAATTTCATCAAAATATACAGACAGATCCTCAAGGTTGTTTGCACTGAGCATATCATCGGCATCCAGAAATACCATGTATTTTCCTGTTGCTGCATCCATTCCGGTATTTCTTGCCGACGATACGCCCCGATTTGCTTGTGAGAGTAAAACTATATTGTCATACTGCGTTTGGTATTGTTTGATAACATATTTTGAGCTGTCTGTGGAACCATCATCTATGCAGATTATTTCAACATCAGAACTATCCAAAGTTTGATTGATTACAGAATCAAGAGCTTCGCCAAGATATTGTTCCTTGTTATATACCGGAATTATGACGCTGACCTTTACCATTTTGTGCCCTATCGTATTACATATTTACGTTTTTCTACCTATATTAAAATCAACTTTGTGATTATATCCTGAGCTTAGAAATATTTTTTAAATGGTGCGTACCGAGTGTGTGTTGAAAAAAGTTTTTTAATTCAAAAGCCTTGGTAACGTCGGGGAAATTGTTTGTAATCAATTCCAATGTTGCCATATTATCTTTATCCTCAAAAATTTTTAATGCTTTTTCAAAATCTTGCCTTTGGCTTCTGCTGGAACCAAAAAGCGATAAGCCTTTTTCCAGTATAATTCGAGTATTTACGGTGGGAGCTATTTCAGAAACTCCCATGAGCACCATATGCCCACAAGGTTTTATCATGGTTATAATATGCTCTATGGCTTTGCTTGCGCTGTTACCGCCAACGCATTCAAATGCGTAGTCAATGAGAATTTTTTTATGGCAATGCATAATATTGATTTTATTATGTGCAAAAGAAAAAAGTTGCAATTTTTCGTCGTGCTTTCCAAATATATGAAGCTGCAAGTGGGGGCTAAAGGTATGCAGCGTCAAAGCCATCATAAAGCCCATAATGCCATCTCCCCAAATGCCTACGCTTTGCCCTGATTGAATCTCTACTCTGCTTTCAAGGCGACGCAGAGCGTGGCAACATACACTTAACAGTTCGGTATAAACATATAAATGTCGATTTTTTGAAGGTATGGGTATTATGTCCTTATGGTTTAGCAGCATTGTTTCTTGCGTAAAACCATCATCATTGCTGGAACGAAAGAAAGCATGTTCTCGATAATTGCTTATATTATCATCAATGGTAAAATCTCCCGGGAGAAGCACCACATTTTGCCCTTTTTCATAGATATTTTGAGGGTCATTGAGGACTATTCCCGTGGCTTCATGAAAAAGAGCCATGGGCAATTTTTTTGCCAAAACTTCTGCCGGACGATTTCCTTGAAAATAACGCCTGTCTGCCGCACAAATGGAAAGATACAGTGGGCGCACCAATACCTTTGTTTCGTCGTAAACAGCTTCTTCAAAAAATGGCAGGAAAACTCCGGGTTTTACAAGTTTGAGCACTTTTTTAATCATGCTTTAATCCCAATAAAAAATGTGCCACATGCAAATCAAAATCGTTGGTGATTTTTATATTAAAAGGTTCACCATGCACTAAACCAACGGTGCAGCCATTTTCCACAAGAATGCGTGCGGCATCTGTTACTGTTTGCAAATAATTATCTTCCAAAGCCTCATATATACTCACATATGTTTTTAAGCGAAAAGTTTGAGGTGTTTGCCCTTGATACATGCTTTGTCTGTTTGGAACGCTTTGAACGGTACTGCCGTCAATGGATGTAACAATGGTATCCGTTGCGGCAAGCACGGTATCAACGGCGTCATATTTTTGAGCTAAGCGTATATTGTCTTCGATGATACGAAAACTGACGAAGGGTCTTACCGCATCGTGACTTATAATTATGGATTCTTCTGAATTTGGAATGGTTTTCTGTATAAATTTGAGAGCATAATATAATGATTCTTGCCTTGTTTTACCGCCTTCACATACAAGAACGTTTTTGAATTGCGGGCTATTTAAAATATTTTGCGTATGGGGCAGCCAAGCGGAATGCGTAACAATCACGACAACATCAATCCCCGGGCAATATAAAAATTTTTCCACCGTATGTTCTAATAAAGATAAAGATCCCAATTTGATAAATTGCTTAGGTGTTGATGTATTCATCATTCTGGAGCCGTTACCACCTGCTAAAATAACTGCAATAACCATAATCTCCCCAAGACATTTCATGTATTCATTAACTTGTATTATGTAGTCGATCAAAAATCTTCTTTGCCCCGTCAACATCCCCGGCTTCACGACAACGATATGCAAACCATTTTAAGCGAAATCCTCTTGGCTCTGCTTCATAAGCCAAGAATGCCAATTCCATTGCGCCATATATATCATAATCTTTTATATGTTTTGCCAAAGCTGTATAAGCATCGGCTAAAATATATGCCGGTAAAATTTGTTTTTGTAAAAATTGCAACGCAGCTTCAAAACCTGTTTCATTATATCTATTAATAACTATAGAAAAATTATTATTTGTAATTAACTTAAATAAACAACGTGGCAGTAGGTATTGCAAAGTTTTATAGAATAGCACCTTACCTTTGTATTTCTCATATATAAATAATGCCTGTTCAGTCAATGACTTTTGCAGTTTTTTTTGAATTTCATGTACAAGTAAAACATGACCTTTTATGAGTTGCTCCAAAATATCAATATTTTTTGCAAGAATTTGAAACATATTTTCAGTGATTGAAGTTTTGTTTTGACGTATATTTTCATGGATTTTAGATAAATAACTGTGCTCCGGCGTATTGCCTTGTGTTGTACCCAAAAAACCTTTGCGAGAGGCATAAAGTAAGGCGTAATTTTCCAATAGAGCTGATAAGAAAAATTTTGCTTTTAATAAGTCTTGTAGATGAGCACAGCTTACAGGATTAATATTATTATGGTAGCATGTGATCATATAAGGAAAAAATGTATTAAATCGCTTTATAAAATTTTGTTCAAAGCTTTGAGCATAGATTTGTGCCACTTCTGTGGTTCTTTCAGTGAAAAAAGTATGAATATCCGCTACCAAAGCGCATATTCCCGAAATATGACGAGACGTAAGCTGAATTGGAGTCATGGCAGAAGCAGGATGCGGCACGTATACTCGAGTATAACCATAAGTACCGGTAAATACTATATTACGAGAATAATAATATACTTTGAGTGTAAAAAGATTATCTTCCCACATATATTCGGGAAATTCTAGAGCGTGTGCATCAAGAAAAGTTTTGCGATACATCTTGGCCACAACTCCATATGAGCGAAGTTTTCCCATGCAAAAATCTTGAAACACTTCTTTGCCGCTGCGTTGTGATTTGCCAAAAGCTTGGCAAGAGACAACTTTACCGTGTATATCAACGTCTTTTCTGTTGAAAATAACCACATCCACATGCGATGCATTTTCTAAAACTTGCACTCCTTCAATGATGAGCGCGTTTTCCACATAATCATCGCTGTCCACAAATACCACATATTCACCGTCGGCCTGTAGCAGTCCCGCATTTCTGCCATAACCTTGCCCCATATTACACCGATTGCTAATCACCTGAATACGTGCATCTTTTTCAGCGTAATTTTTACATACTTGCGGTGTAAGATCTGTGGAAGCATCATCAATTAAAATAATTTCAAATTCAGAAAATTCTTGTTGCAAAATGGAATCAAGGCAACGCTTAAGGTACACTTCTTGATTAAAGACCGGTATAATCACGGAAACAAGAGGTTTTCGTGGATTTTTAGAATAAATGTTGTTTTTATGGTCTTGATACATTATTTTATATTGCTTTATATTTACGACCTAAATGACATTTTTAGAGCTTATCCGTAAATAACGTATCGTGGACGATTACTGCGTCAAAGCACATTTTTCCTCAGGTCGAGTACCAAAAGACGTACACTCCCTTCGTAAAAATGCACTTTTCCTTGTACTCGCCTCACGCTACATTTATTTACGGACAAGCTCTTAATTTCTATAGTGTCAAATTTGCTGCATAAATAACATTTCCATGTTTCCCAATGCGCTCTTTTGCCTTAACAAAGTTCTCATCCTCCACCAGCACGCAGATGATATCTGCCGTACTCAAAGCCGTATCTAAGTGACAAAAATATACATTATCAGCATTAAAGGGAAGCTTTTCAACATAATTTGAAACCACTTGCACCTGACAACCAAGCCCTGCAATGCTTTGCACTATATTTACGGCCGGGCTGTTACGAATGTCCTTAGAGTTGGCTTTATAGCCAAGACCAAGGCAGGCAACTGTGAATTCTGCCATGCTTTTATGGGGATTTTTCGTTAAAATATGCCATATTCTTTTTTTAATATGTTCTGCTATCCACAAAGGTCTTTCATCGTTTATTTTTCTGGCGCAGTGAATAAGCTGTGCTTCATGTGGGGCGCAATGCACCAAAAACCAAGGGTCCACGGGAATACAATGTCCTCCCACTCCGCTACTCGGTTGTAAAATATGTACCCTTGGATGTTTATTGGCAAGATTAATGAGTTCGGCGCAATCTATGCCAAGTTTATGGCAAATGAGCGCAATTTCATTGGCAAAGGCAATGTTTGCATCACGAAAGCTATTTTCGACAAGCTTGGCTAGTTCTGCCATACGTGCCGTGCTCGTATGTAAATGCCCTTTCACAAAAATTTCAAAAAATGCACAGGCTTTTTGTGTTGCTTTATCCGTAAGTCCGCCAATGATGCGCTCATTATGCACAAGCTCATACATACTATTGCCGGGAAGCACACGCTCAGGGCAGTAGCAAAGCTGAATATTCGCCGCATTACCTGCCGATTTTGGAAAAGTAAGATCCGGTCGTAAGCTTGAAAGCCATTGTTCAAGTTTTTCTGTGGTACCAACGGGAGAAGTTGACTCTAAAATAATAAGATTTCCCTTACTGAGTACAGGAGCCATGCTTTCGGCGGCAGCTTTGATGTGGCTTATGACGGGGCAATGCTTGCTGTCAATGGGAGTGGGTACGGCAATGATAAAAATATCGGCAGCTTGTACTTGAGTATGTGCGCTCAAATAGCCGGATTGCACCGCTTCTTCCAAAATAGTTTGTAGGTCAGGTTCTACAATATGCGCCTTTACAGCATTAATTTTATCCACAATAACTTTTTGTATATCAACACCATAAACACGCACTTTGTGCTGTGCCAAAAGTATGGCTGTAGGTAATCCCACATGACCAAGCCCTATGACGCATACTTTAAGCATCATCGTTTCCATAATTTTCTAAAAAACGTACAATATTTTTTGCCGCTGTACCGTCACCATAAATATTATTAATTTTCGCCATTTGCTTGTAAATATTTGGATTGTCTAAAAGTTCACACACATGATTTACAATGCTTTGGCTCTGTGTACCCACAATTTTCGTTATGCCCATATCCAATGCTTCAGTGCGTTCTGTGGTATTGCGCATAATAAGTACAGGTTTACCCATACCGCACGCTTCTTCTTGCACACCTCCGGAATCTGTTAAAATCACATGACTTTGAGACATTAAATATACAAAAGAAGGATAGTCCAAAGGATTAAGCAAGGTACAATGAGCTAAATGTGCAAGTTTTTTTTGTGCAAAATCTTGTACCGTGGGATTTAAATGCACAGGATAGACCAGTTGCACGTCCTCCCGTTGTGCCAACAAAGAGAGGGCATCACACATTTGCGAAAAACCTTCACCGAAGTTTTCTCGCCTGTGCCCCGTTATTAAGATAATTTTTTTGCCCTGCTCCAAAAAAGCAAATTGCTCAGTCATGTGTTTTTGCAAGCAACTGTCATTCTTTAATTTTTCCAAAGTAAAGTGCAATGCATCAATGACAGTATTACCCGTAACATGTATACGCTTTGCAGCAATGCCCTCTGTCAAAAGGTGTTCCTTCGCTTTTACCGTGGGGGCAAAATGTATATCTGCCACCTGCCCTGTAAGCATTCGATTCATTTCCTCGGGCCAAGGAGAATATTTATTGCCTGTGCGAAGGCCTGCTTCAATATGTCCCACCGCAATGCGTTGAAAATAGGCGGCAAGAGCAGCGGTAAAGGAGGTAATGGTATCGCCATGCACCAAAATCATATCCGCAGGCCATGCGGTATAGACATGCTGTATGCTACTCAAAATATTACAGGTTAAATCGGTGATATTTTGTCCTTTGCGCATGATATTAAGGTCAAAATCCGGTACGATTTCAAAAAAATTGAGCACATGATCGAGCATTTCTCTGTGTTGAGCTGTTACACAGATTTTTATCTCAAAAAAAGGATGAGAGCGTAAAGCATGTATCAACGGTGCCATTTTTATGGCTTCCGGACGTGTCCCAAACACCAATAAAACTTTCATAATGTTGACTTAATCCACATGGTCAAGAATAATAGATTCCAAAAGTTTTATCATACCAAGCAGTAAAAGCCCCACAAGCAAGGTGGCACAAGCATTATAAAAACGCCTTGGTTCCAAAGGATATTCAGGTAATGGCGGGTACTGCAATACAGAAACTTGTTTGATGGTACGTGAAGCTTCCATACGTCCTGCTTCAAGAGCCACAAGGGCAGTTTTATAGATTTCTTTCTTAAAATTTAATTCCATTTGCAAGCGATCATATTCGGCAATGAGCGTATTCAGCGATCTACCGGAAATGGACGCAAGCCTTGATTTTTCTTCTGTAATTTGCTTTTCAATGGCAGCCAGTGATTGGCGCAACATGATTTTTGTGGGGTGATCTTGTACAAGAGAATGTGGCAAAGCGGCAAGTTGCGTTGCCAGCTCCGTGCGCTGTGTCTCAAGCCCGGAAATAATGGTAAAAACACTGTCAGCTGCGGCAGAAGGTGATGCAAGCCCTTCTTTGTTCTGGTATTTAATGAGTGCGTCGCTGGCTTTAAGCACATGAGCGTATGCAGAACTCACTTGTTCTTCAAGAAAATTTACCTGCCCTTGTGCCAATTGATGGCTGAGTTTATTCATGTACGTTTCGCCTTCTTTTACTATCATATGGGCGATATCTTGAGCCATTCTTGGGGTAAATGCTTGTGCTTTTATGCGTAAAACGCCGGAAAAATCATCAAATCGAATTGATGCTTTATTTTGAAAATACTCATAAAACTCTTCCGAAGGAGCATTTACATCCCACATGACAGAAAAAATATCGGCATGGCTCTTGCTATAATGTGAACGTAAATCAAGAGTATGATCTAATTTTTTAAGCATATCCACCGAGCGTAAATGTTCCAGTAAAAGCAATTGATCCGGACTGCTTGCCGTTTGCCCAAGCCCCAGTAAAGAACCTAGATTTATGCTTGAGGCTATGGAATTTTGTGTATTTTGTATAATAATTGTTGCTTCCGACACATAGCGATCCGTAGCCCATACCCAATACAACATACATAATATCATGCTCAAAGCCACTGTTCGCAACAAAATTTTAAAGATAAAACGAACTTTTGTGCTTGATTTACCATAGCGTGACATCATGTGGGATTGTTTCAAATCTTGGTCACTCATACTTTTATGCTCTCCTTATATGCGTAGAGAGCATCGTCAATTTTATCAAACCAATATGCTTTACCTTGATGCAACCATATACCCGCTTGGCAAAATTCTTTTAAGCTTGCTTCACCGTGAGCGGTGAGGATAATACTTGCTGTACCGGTCAAATCTTTAAAAGCTTTGGCTGCCTTACTGCGAAAGACCGCATCACCTGCGCTTGTTACCTCATCGGAAATATATACATCAAAATCGAAGGCCAAAGAAAGAGCAAATTGCAAACGTGAACGCATACCGGCAGAAAATGTTGACACCGGTTCATCAAAATATTTCCCCAGTTCCGCAAACTCTTCAATGCGAGCCACACGCTCTTGTAATTCATGCCCAAAACCATACAGGCGGCAAACGAATTTAGCATTTTGACGTGCGGTCAAGGTACCCTCAATGCCACCATTGCCCATGGGCCAAGACACTCGGCATAAGCGTTGCACATGCCCACGATTTGGAAAGTCGGAACCGCCGATTATACGTAAAAGCGTGGATTTACCTGCTCCATTTTTTCCCACAATACCAACATTGCACTTGGAGGGTATGGTAAAGGTGATGCCACGCAAAACCCAATCGCCGACGCCTTTCCTTGTCATATAGCGTTTGTGTACATCGTGAACCATAATCATAGAGCCACCAATCGGTTTTCATAGACACGGTAGAGAATTAATCCGAGGACAATGCTACAAAGTGCCCATATATAAAGATATGCAAGGTCGATGGAGACGGTATGATAATGAGGGAAAAAACCAAGCCGCACCGACTCTATACCATGAATAAGGGGATTATACAGAAGATATTCCCTATAACTTGGAGGAATGCCGGAAAGCGGTACTATCACACCGGATACAAAATACAGTGGCAGCATTAAAAGGTGTAAAATATGCTTTGATTCCGGCACAAGGCGCATAAAAACCGAAGTTATCATACCATAGCCAAGCCCAAGCAGCCATATACCAAAAACTGCTGTGCAAATGAGTAAAATATTGTGAGGAAAAACATCTCCTCCCAAAAAAGCCGTTACACCAAGTATACATACAGATATGCCGAGCATGAGATACAGCTCCACACAAGAACGAATAAATGTCACATCAAATGGACGAACTTGCCTGAAGGCGAAAAAAGCTTTATTGCAATCAATGGAATGCAAGGCCTGAATTGCCGTGCGCCTGAAAAGAAAAAAGGTAAGCATACCGGTCATTAGCCATACCATTACATCCATGCCGCCCATGTGTCTTTGTCTCATTATCATGAAAATAACACCTATAATCAAGATATGCAAAGTAGGTTCTACCATAAGCCACGCCCAAGCCATGCGCACGCCAAAAAGACGCTGCAGCATTTCACGTAAAAAAATTGCCTGCCATACGGAAAAAGTATTTTGTAATGGGTCTGCCATATCCTTATTGACCGAGTAAATCGATGGTGTGTGTCACGGTAAAGGTATTGGCTGCCGGTGCCACAACGCTGCCCACTAAGTTAAGAAATTTTTGCAGTTCGGCACTTTGAGCATTGGCCACATAGACGACATCTCCATCTTCAATGATAAAATTTTGGGTCACAAAAAATGTACCGGGATTTTGAAAGTCAATTTCATATACGGTGGGAACAGTGCCGTCTGCTGCAATGCTTTGCCCGTGAGCAGAATCGGTATCAAGTATTTTTTCAAAACGAAAAACAAATACGCCTCCGGGGTCACTGCGCATATCATTAAAGCCACCGGCACGCACCAAGGCTTGAGCCAAGGTTATACCTTGTACCTCAAAAGGGATTTCTTGGTTTTTAGTGACTGCTCCCATGATGCTGAATTTTTTGGGTTGATACAAAGCTGTAACCACATCGCCGGGGAGCAAGGGGATATTTTCTTGTGGTTTAGCAATAACTGTTTCCAAAGGAAGGGTGGCTTTTTGCCCTGCACGAGAAAGTTGTACGGCAGTATATTTGAGCTCATGAGCAGTGCCGCCGGAACTTGCTATGGCGTCCAAAACACGTTCTCCCTTGGGAGTTATGGGCATTCTATTGTTGTTACGTAAATCACCGATGACAATAACATCGGAGGCGTTATTTTTGGCAAAACGTACCATAACTTGAGGGCGATTGGCTTGTCCGGTCAATCTTTTTTCAATGATTTTCTCAATTTGTCTTGTGGAATAGCCATTCACATGAACATGTCCGGCAAAGGGAACGGTGATCTTTCCATCTTCCATAACCATTTGAACAGGCAATGTTTCTGCCTTTGCCGAAGAAATGGCTCCGGTACTTGTATCCACTCCGGGGCCGCCAAACAAAATATTGGGTGGTGCTTCCCAAATAATAATTTCTAAATAATCACCACGCTTTACTTTATAACTTGGCTTGGCTGTAGTGCCGAAGACCTCGGAGAAAAGCGGTAACTTTTTTTGGGCTTGCAAAGATTTGGCTAAATTAATATCGACTTTTTTAACAACAACTCCATGGAGCCGGTTATCATTATAGGAAAAGGAACGTACCTTTTTTGCACTTGGTCCCGATGTGGGCATGGCAGTACATGCAGAAAGTAAGAGACTCAAGATAAGAGTCATTAATAAAGGTACATTTCCATGAACAAACATAATGCTTTTTTTCTCCCTAAACTTTTTACCTGCAGTTCGACAGTAATACACTGGGTTAAAGAACATACTTTATGTGAATAACAATTGATTAGTGAATATTTTTGAAGACATGCTTATTCTGTCTCTATCAATGTCAAGCTAAAGCAAAAACGTACAGTCTCCTGTTTTGCCGTCATTTTAGATTCATTCGAATAAGCATGATAAACTTGGCAAATTATGGCAAATAAGTCAAGAATCTGCATTTGAAAATTACCGCATAGATACACTTTAATTAGTTCATTCCGATTTATAAAATAAGACCTCATGAAATAGTTTTTTATGTTGAATATACGTTAGTGCATGAATGTGGAGCTTTTTTCATAGAAAAAAAGCGGAATGCGCGTTTTGAAAGGGGGTTTGGGGGAAAACTTTTTGGCGCTAGCAAAAGTTTCCCCCAGAAAAAAATTTAACTCACAATAACCTGACTGTTTTAATAAAATCTAAG
>CAYJHV010000004.1:0-6924 GCA_964369825.1 uncultured Desulfovibrionaceae bacterium
CCGGCAAGGCGTCGTACCCAAAGAGTGGCATTTTGCATATTTTTTCCGCTCAAGAGTTTTTGCGCAAAGGCAGCGGAACAGCCGGCTATCATAATGGGCAGGCAATGACCAAGGGCAAAAAAGAGGATAAGAATCATGCCTTTGAGCACTTCACCTTGCACGGTGACCATGGCAAGAATGGGCGCAATAAAGCCAAAGGTACAAGCACCGGACAGGATTCCATAACCAAGACCAAGTAAAAAAGCTCCTGTGAATCCACGCATTTGAAAACGTGACATATTACCGGAGGGAAGTGCTATGGTTTTAATTCCCGCAAGACTAAGCCCAAGAATAATGAAGATAAAACCAATGGGTATACTCACATAAGGTGAAATATCTCCAAGCATTCTACCAAGTAAGGTGCAAATAAGACCTACAATGGCTATGGATATGAACAAGCCGAGGCTGAAGAGCAAGGCATAAACGGCGGCTTGCTTACCTTCGATGAGTTTATTTTGCCCTGCCACATAACCTACCATGAGCGGTATGGAGGCTAGGTGGCAAGGGCTGAAAAGGACGCTGACAATTCCCCACAGCAAACAACCAAGGGAGGCAATGGCAATATTTCCAAGCATCCAAGTATTTATGGTGATGAAAAATGAATCAAGCATATTATTCGGCTAAGAGTTTGTCGAGGGTTGTACGTATGCTTTTTTCATCCAAAAATCCCATATGACGTCCGATTTCTTTACCGGTTTTATCATAAAAAATCTGCGTGGGTATGGCTTTAATGCCGTACTTTTTTCCGGCTTCGGGATTTTCCCATACATCAATGAAAATAACATCAGCTTTTCCTTTATACTCTTCACTGAGTTTTGTGAGGATGGGAGCCATCATTTTACAAGGAATGCAGGATTTTGCCCCAAGGTCAATCATGGTGACGGTATCTTTGCGAGGTAAGTTTTCTGTTTGAGCCAAAGCTAACGTAGCGCAAAATATACACGCTACAAGCATTAAGGTTACATAAAGTGAACGCATAAAAATCTCCTGAAAATAAGCCTTTGAAACATGATGATGCTTCAAAGGCTTTAATGTTATGAATAATAACGTTTCTTAAACCAAAGGGATAAATTTACCAAAGCGATAAGCACCGGCACTTCCACCAATGGACCGATGACCGCCACAAAGGCTTCGCCGGAATTAAGACCAAAGACGGCAATGGCAACAGCAATGGCCAGTTCAAAGTTATTGGATGCGGCGGTAAAGGATAAAGTGGCAGATTGTTCGTAGGTGGCTCCTGCTTTGTAAGATAAGAAGAAAGACAGCACAAACATGACAGTGAAATATATAAGCAACGGTATGGCCACTTGCAAAACGTCCATGGGCAATTCCACAATTTTATCGCCTTTGAGGCAGAACATGATCACAATGGTAAAGAGCAAAGCACGCAAAGCCCAAGGTCCCACTTTTGGTAAAAAGACTGTGTCGTACCATACAACACCTTTTACTTTTACACCGTAAAGACGTGAAAGCATACCGGCGAAAAAGGGAATACCAAGGTAAATCAAAACACTTTCGGCAATTTGCCCCATACTGATATCTACCACAGCACCGCTAAAACCAAACCAACCGGGTAAAACTGTTATGAAAACATAGGCATAAACCGAAAAGAAAAGCACTTGGAATACGGAGTTAAAGGCCACAAGCCCGGCGCAATATTCACGGTCACCGCCGGCAAGGTCATTCCATAAAATGACCATGGCAATGCAACGAGCAAGACCGATAAGTATTAAGCCCACATAATAGGCATTATTATCTGCCAAGAAAATCATGGCAAGGCAGAACATGAGGATGGGACCGATAATCCAGTTTTGCACCAAGGAAAGTAAGAGCACTTTTTTATTGCGGAAAACCTGCCCTAACTCTTCATATTTTACCTTGGCAAGGGGAGGGTACATCATAACGATGAGTCCAATGGCAATGGGAATGTTGGTGGTACCCACTTGGAAAAAGTTGATAACATCTTTTACGCCGGGAATGAGCCAGCCAAAGCCGACGCCTATGCCCATGGCAAGGAAAATCCACAAAGTCAAATATTTATCCATAAAGGACAATTTTTGTAATGCTGATTGCTGTTCCATGATTTTTATTCTCTTATTTAAATTATTTATTACATGTGCAAGCGCAATTACCGGTATTGCCATTGCCGAATAAAGGTTCACCGCCACCGTCAAACCATGAGGCAATTTCAGTTTTACTGGGAACTTTACCAAGGCTCTTGATTTGCCCGTCAAACATCACAGCCGGTGTACTCATGATGCCGGCAGCCATCATTTCTTTCAAGTCACTCACCTTGGTTACCGTGGTATCGCAACCTCTGGCAGCAACCACTTCACGTACTAAATTTTCCACCTCTTGGCACTTGGGACAACCCGGTCCAAAAACTTTAATTTCCATAATTTTTCTCCTGTATTAATGTCTAGTTTAAGAATGGGCCGACATAGTTAAGCAACCAGCCCACAAGGGTAAACATAATCCACAAATAGCATAGAAATGCTGCTTGTAATTTCCACGTCATAATTTGGCGTAAAAGCATAAGCTCCGGTATGGATGCCGCCACTGAACTCATGCAAAAAGCCAAGGTTGTGCCTATGGGCAAGCCCTTCATGAGCAAGCTTTCCATGACCGGAATAATTCCGGTAACACTGGAATATAAAGGAATACCCACCAAAACCGAAGCCGGTACCGACCACCATTCACCGGCACCTAAATTTTCCGCAAACCAATTTTCGGGCACAAAGCCATGCAAACCCGCACCGATACCAACGCCAATGATGACCCATTTCCAAACTCGTTTGAAAATACTCATGGTTTCTTGATAAGCGAATTCATGTCTTTGCTTAAGGGTCAAGGAACTTTCTTCACCCTCTTGTTGTACATGCGCCGGCGCATTTTGCGCTGCTTCGCGGACAAATGGCTGTAACCAACGCTCTGCTTTGATACTGTCCATGAAAAAACCACCTAAAATACCGGCAGATAGTCCCACAAGCACGTACACCAAGGTGAATTTCCAACCAAGCAAACCCCATAAAAGTACAATGGCTATTTCATTGATTAAAGGTGAAGTAATTAAAAAGGACATGGTGATACCAACGGGAATGCGTGCCATGGTAAAACCAAGGAAGAGCGGAATACTTGAACATGAACAAAAAGGCGTGACAGAACCAAAGACGGAGCCTAAAAAATAACCTACTCCACGTCCTTTGCCTGCCAGATAATCTCGTACCCTTTCTGCATTTAAAGAAGCACGCAAACAAGCAAGAATATAGATGAGTGATACCAGTAGCATAAGAATTTTTACGGTATCATAAAAGAAAAACTGCAAGGATGCGCCAAAATGTTTTTGTGGGTCAAAGCCCATGAATTGCACAAGATTCGTGCTGGCACTTTCAATATGTACGTACACCAAAAGCCATAAGGCGGCTAACAAGGTAGTAATAGCTAAATATCTGGCATTCCATTTGTTATTATTTACGGGTACTGTATTCATAAGTATTGCTCAATAGTTTTATAATTGTTGAAGTATTGATTTGTTAACGCAAAAAAAATTATCTGCCTAATTAAGCAGTTTTATCCTGTTTTATCGGGGCGTTCCGGTAAAAGACCAAGACTGATATTGGCGGCGGCACGCAAACGACGGCATTCGGCAGGATCATTGTCACAACATTTTTCCGTTAAAAAGCTTACCACATCTAACATCAAGGAGATATTTGCTTTATAGCGCATATAGCGTCCTTCTCTTTCCACGTTGGCAAGACCGCTTTGTACAATGGCTTTGAGATGAAAAGAAAGATTAGTGGATGGAATGTCAAGCGTTTGTGCAATTTCACCGGCAACTAAACCTTGGGGCGCACTTTTAACCAAGAGGCGAAAAATATCTAAACGATATTCTGAAGACAATGCTTCAAAGAGTTTGCTGGCGTGTTTCGTTTCCATAAATCAATACTTCAACATTATTTGAACAATGTCAAGAGAAAATATGGCGTGGATATATGACTTATTTTAATGTCTTTAGGTAAGACATAAGAATGTTTAGTGTTTTATTGAGGAAAAAATTTCCTATAAAAGAGTTTTTCCTCAATAAAACAAAAATATGATTTTTTAATCTTCAGAACCGGCATTGACCACAAAACCTTTGGCAGGTCCCGTGCTTGAGGGAGTGCCTGCCATCTTGGATAGATAGGTATCTTTTAATGTTTCTATATGGTTAGCGGTATTTTCAAAATAGGTGAGGTGCATTTGCTCTTCACCCACAATGCGCTCAAAAAGTTTTGCGCTTAGGATATCCATATTTTCTTTACATAATAAAATGAAACCATTGTAAACTTCCACAGCGGTTTCTTCTTCTTCCACATTAAAATCATATATTTCTTTAATGCTTTGCCCTTTTACGATTTTATCGGCCGGCTGAGAGGTAGGTTCACCGCCAAGCTCCACAATTCTTTCGGCAAAAGCTTCTGCGTGGCGCATTTCATCAATGGCAATAAGCTTCATGTTGGCGGCAAGTTCGCCATAGTCTTGATCATCAAGTTTAAAATGTTGATTCATATATTGGTGTATGGCTTGCAATTCCATGCCTCTTGCTTTGTTTAAGGCTTCAATAACATTTTTTTTTCTTTCAGCGCGATCACTCATGGATGACTCCTTTTAAGGTTTGCGGTTAAAATTTTTTAAAAGTAAACTTATCTGAACAGCAATGAATTTGTTATATTTTCAGTAAAAGTCAAGTATCTTTATGATCAAAAAATAATTTTAAGCGTAAGTCAATAATTTTTCAAGAATATATTGTTCTAGGCATTGATTGAGAAATATGCTATTCGATGAATAGATTATTTCAGGCTAAACATATATATTTTGCCATTTAAGACCTCTGCGCAATGCATTGCGCAAGGTCTTTGGAGCATTGACGTTAGTCAATGCGACCTAAAATCAAGAATAGGCGGAGCTTTGCTTCGCCGTTAAGTGATTGATTTTCGTGCCTTTACCTCTGCACTCTCTTTTTTTGTGCGCAGATACAAAATCATATTTTGTACGTAGAGCTATATAAGAAAATAATTGTGCAGAGATCTTCATTTGATAATAAAGGAATGAGCATGTTAGCAATTTTAGATTATGAGGCAGGCAATCAAACCAGTGTTAAGCGTGCGCTTGACCATGTGGGTATTGATTCAATTATCACCAATGATGCCAAAGTATTACAAAGTGCAAAGGGTATTATTTTTCCCGGTGTGGGCGCAGCAGGGCAAGCCATGCAGCATTTGCGTGCTTCAGGTATGGATACAGTATTAAAAGATTGTATTGCCAAAAATATTCCGTTACTGGGTATTTGCCTTGGCTGTCAGATACTTTTGGAGCATAGTGAAGAAAATAATCAAGATACCTTGGGAATTTTGTCCGGAAAATGCTTGCGTTTTCCTTCAGGGTTGGCGGAAGAAGATGCAACGCCGGTACGCATTCCGCATATGGGATGGAATGGGCTAAATATTAAGAAAAAATCTTTGTTATTGGCAAATGTTCCCGAAGATGCCGAATTTTATTTTGTGCACAGTTATTATGTGCAACCGGATAAAGATTTCATCATTGCAACAACCTATTATGGTATGGAATTTTGTAGTATTTTTGGACGTGATGGCTTATGGGCATTGCAATTTCACGTTGAGAAAAGTGGTATTCCGGGTTTACAAATTTTACAGAATTTTTATGCCTATTGTGTAGATAAAAGCCAAAAGGATCATCATCATGCTGAGTAAAAGAGTTATTCCCTGCCTTGACGTGCGAGACGGAAAGCTGACTAAGGGTGTTAAATTTGAAGGGAATGTGGATATTGGCGATCCTGTGGAAACGGCAAAACGCTATTACCTTGAAGGTGCTGATGAAATTGTGTTTTACGATATTACCGCTTCCCATGAAAAACGTGGTATTTTTTTAGATGTGGTAGAGCGTGTGGCTGCACAAATTTGCATTCCTTTCAGCGTTGGTGGAGGCATTTCCAGTGTGGAAGATATGCGCTCTGTACTCCTTGCCGGCGCAGAAAAAGTTTCCATAAATTCAGCAGCGGTGACCATGCCGGAGTTAATCACCAAGGGGGCCGAAGCTTTTGGTTCTCAAGCCATTGTGGTGGGTATGGATGTGAAAAGAGTTGAAAAAAGTACCTCTATCCCCAGCGGTTATGAAATTGTTATTCACGGTGGTCGTAAATATATGGGAATGTGTGCATTGGCGTGGGCTCAAAAATGCCAAGAGCTCGGTGCAGGTGAACTGTGTGTTAATTCCATTGATGCTGATGGTGTGAAAAATGGCTATGAACTCACTTTGACTCGTATGCTTTGCGAAGCTGTGAGTATACCGGTTATTGCTTCCGGTGGTGCCGGAAATCCTGAGCATATGTACGAAGCTGTCAGTACGGGTAAGGCGTCGGCAGCACTTATTGCCTCCATTGTGCATTATGGGCAATATACCATTATGCAATGTAAAGAGCATATGGCGCAGCGTGGGGCAAAAATGAGGCTTACCATAGGTTAAAGTGAAAAAAATTTTCGCTGATAGAAATAAAATTATTTTGTATAAAAAACCCAATGGATACAAACAGAGATACCTTGACAATGTCTAAAAATGTAATACATTTATGTTAAGCATGGATGAAATTACAGGGAGGTGAAGTGTGACTTCCTTAACCTTTGATACTTTAGAATACAGTAAAAACTTACAAGAAGCCGGACTGCCGCAAGGTCAAGCCGATGCTATAGCACGTTCTCAACATATAGCTTTGCAAGAAGTGATCAGTGCGCAACAATTTTCCACCAAATCAGATATTTTTGATGTCAGAACAGAGACCCAGATGGCACGCTCTGAACTGAAAGAAGATATTCTGAATGTACGTACTGA
>CAYJHV010000004.1:7024-17416 GCA_964369825.1 uncultured Desulfovibrionaceae bacterium
CTTAAAGAAGATATTCAAAACGTTCGAACTGAACTAAAAGAAGAGCTTCATAGTGTGCGCACAGAGCTTAAAGGAGATATACAAGCTCTGGACAATAAAGTTAATGATACCAAACATGAACTCATTAAATGGCTGTTTGCTTTCTTTATTGCTCAAGGTGGGCTCATGGTAGGTGTTTTAGCTTTTATGAAATAGTTTTTTGTAATGTTTTAATAATAGGCAGGGACTGTTACTTATTACTGCAAAAAAAATAAGTGACCAAATTTGTGTTAACTTGAGTGGATAATTTTTGCTTAGGGAGTGTATATGGCCATATTGATTGATAACAACACGCGAGTTCTTGTCCAAGGACTTACCGGAAGGGAAGGGCAATTTCATGGACAGCAAATGCTCGACTATGGTACTAATATTGTAGCAGGCGTTACCCCGGGTAAAGGCGGTCAAGAAGTTCTTGGCGTGCCCATATTCAATACGGTACAAGAAGCTGTGGATGCTACCAAAGCCAATGCCTCCGTTATTTTTGTACCTGCTGCCGCTTGTGCCGACAGTGCTTGTGAAGCAGCAAGTGCCGGCATAGAACTTGTTGTTATTATTACCGAACACGTGCCGGTACTTGATATGGTTCGTTGCAAAGCCCATCTCAATGCTCACGGCACAAAGCTTATCGGTCCCAATTGCCCGGGGCTTATCAGTCCGGGAAAGTGTAAAATTGGCATTCAACCAAGTTATATTCATAAAGAAGGTAACATAGGAGTTATCAGTCGTTCCGGTACCCTTACCTATGAAGCTGTCTATCAATTAAGTAATAATGGGCTTGGGCAAAGTACGGTTATCGGTATGGGGGGCGATCCCATACCCGGCTTAAAGTTTGTGGAACTCTTAGAATTATTTAGAGATGATGCACAAACGGAAGCTGTTTGTATTTTGGGTGAAATTGGTGGCGACAATGAAGAAAAAGCCGCTGCTTACATTCAGGAAAGCAAGTATCCAAAGCCTGTTTTTGGCTTCATAGCAGGTCTGACCGCACCTGCCGGAAAACGCATGGGGCACGCCGGTGCCATTATTTCCGGTTCCAAGGGACGTGGTGAAGATAAAATTAAAGCCATGGAAATGGCAGGGATTACTGTTATCAAGGAATTGGGAAAATTTGGTGAAATTGTGGCTTCTACCATGCGCAATGTATAAATCCTAAAATTTGTCAAGAGGAGGGCGGTATGTTGCGAAAAGTATTTTACTTATCAATGGCAATACTTACCCCTCTCCTTGTGGGCTTTTTTGCAAGTAAACTGTCAGCCGACAGTGCAGCTACTTATAATACCTTTGTTTTGCCGCCACTGGCACCGCCGGGTTATCTTTTTGGTATTGTTTGGTCAATTATCTACATTCTTATGGGTATTGCTTCTTACCTTGTTTTAGAGGGAAAAGCTGCAAAAAAGCAAAAAATCAAAGCTGCTTGCTTGTACTTTAGTCAACTAGGTATAAATTTTTTTTGGACATATATTTTTTTCACTCTTGATTTAAAGTTATTTGCCTTTTTTTGGCTTTTACTTTTGCTGAGCATACTTTTTCTTTGTATGCAAAGTTTCAAGGCTGTATCATATTTAGGATTTTTACTCTTATGCCCATATTTTTTATGGTGTATTTTTGCAGCGTATTTAAATATAAGTCTTTATATTTTAAATTCTTAAGGTTTTGTTAAATAACACCTTTGGAAACTATGGCATCATTTGGGCACACAGTATAACAGTTTCCACATTCATCACAGCGTTTGCTGTTGATGCCATATACATTTTGTTGTGGCTCTATGGCATCAAAAGAGCAAACGTTTTCGCATTCACCGCAAGCAATGCAAATATCCGGGTCTATGTATAGCCCTGCCTTGATATACGGCATACCGCCAAAGGAAAAGCGTACTCTTTCAAGTTTATGATCGCGGTGTTCTTTGCCAAAATCATAATCATAAATTTCACCATGAAAATTATACAAACAGAAACCGGTGATTTGAGGATATTTTTTATTATCTTCAATGAGGTAGTTGAATTTTGCATTGTTTTTGGCTTTGGCTTCATCTATGGTAAATTCTCGGACATCTCCGCACACTCTGATAAAATATCCCGGAGCACTGTAGCAGGCACCATCTTCTACCCATTCAATTTTTGAATTGGCATTTAGACCGCAAGCACTTAATTTTTGCGTTTCTTTTAATTGTTTGTAAAAGGGTTTGGTGGTCATGGTTAAAAAATATAAGCCATCGTCATCGTAAGTAAAAAAATGTGCGATTCTGCTTTCGGGGTACCCTTGATTAATGGTTGAAAAAGTCATGGAGCCAATTTTCTCTAAAAATTCAAAAATTTCTTTAATATCCATGGTATTGATCCTTATGTTTTTGATTGTGGCTATCTGTACTGTAAAAATTTTGTAAAAATAATACATTGCTTTTAAAACATTAAGGCAAAAAATCACTTCCTGATAAGCTCTTTTCTTTCCGGTGTTTGTATATTAAAATTCACATGTGGATGCAGCCAGTGGGCTAATTTTTCGGCGGCATCTATGGCTCTTGGTCCGGGATTGGCAAAATCTCTTGCTTTGACCGTTAAGATTCTATTATTTTTCACCGCTTGTAAATGCTCAAAGCCGGGACGCTGTACCAAAGGTATTGGCTCGGCATTTAAAAGACCTTCTTGAATAATATAAGCTTCAGGATTTTTGGGTAAAAGGTCATCTTCGGCAATGCGTATTAAAGGCTTTGAACCGGAAATAACATTGCTTGCTCCTGCCACATGCAAAATATCCGCAACCAAAGTTTCGGAACCAATGGTTAGCAGATACGGATAGCGCACTTCATAAAAAACAGGAACCCTTGGCAAATCCATAAGGATGTTTCGTAAATGACCAATACGATTGCTATAGCTTTTAACCAATTCGGCAGCTTTATTTTCTGTGCCGGTCAATTTTCCAAGACGTTGCAAAGCTGAAAATATGTCCTCAAAATTTTGCAAACGAAATAGCAGTACCGGCACACCCAATTTGCGCAGCCCAAGTCCTAAGGCTTTGCTTTCTTCACTGCCCATAAACTGCAAAACCACATCAGGTTTAACTTCAAAAATGCGTTCGGGAATTACTCTTGCTTGTGTGGCTATGGGGGGTAAATGTTTTAAGCCTTCCACCTCGGCATCGGCATAGGTTCGTCCAACCAGAGTATGTCCCATATCCAAGGATAAAATCATCTCGCTTAAAGCTCCGTACAGCCCAAGCACTCTCTTTGCCGGTTCATCCAAAACAAGTTCATAGCCGGTGTCGTCAATTATACGGATTTTATTATCTTTTACAGTTATTTCTTCAGCTTGTATTTTTGCGCTAAAGAAGATACAGATGCAAAGTATTGCCAAGAAAAACTTTATTTTAAACATTGTAATCTCGTAGTAAAATTAAATTTTAAATAATCTAAATATTTTAATTGAATTTTGCTTGAAAAGCAAGTTTTGAAAATGTAAAGAACCGGCAACAAAAGTTATAATATGCTTAAAAGAAAAGGTAAAATTTGAAAACAAAAAAATTTGCACTTTTTGTCATATGGACTTATATTTATTTTCGGGAGAATACATGTTTTTAGATTCCAGATTAAAAAATCTTTTAAAAGATGCCAAAAGTATTGCCATTATCGGAGCAAAGGATAAAGCAGGACAGCCGGTAGATGACGTTGGGCGTTATCTTATTTGGGCAGGTTATGCGGTTTACCCTGTGCATCCCATGCGTGAAAATGTGTGGGGGCTTACCACATACAAAAGTATTGTTGATATTCCGGATCAGATTGATATTATAAATGTTTTTCGTGCGCCTGCACACTGTAAACAACATGCTGAGGAAGTGCTTTTACGTAAAAAGAATGGTTTTAGCAGTCGATGTTTTTGGATGCAAGAAGGCATTTATTCTCCGGAGGCGGCAGAACTTTTGCAAGGGCATGATATGCAAGTTGTGGAAAACTTATGTATAAAAATTGTGCATAGACAACTTTTTGGAGCGTAGCCATGTCTTCAGTATTTGATTGTCAAATGTGCGGACAATGTTGTGAGGGACAAGGTGGAATTGTCGTCAGTCCTTCAGATTTAGAGCGAATTTGTTTGCACTTAAAGCTTCAAGCTCCTGAATTTATTGTCCAATATGCTTTAACGCAAAATGGTAAAATCAAGGTTCGTTGCGGTGAAGATGGTTTCTGTGTTTTCTTTAAGCACGGAACTGGTTGTATTGTGCATGAAGCAAAACCGGATATTTGTAGAGCTTGGCCTTTTTTTCGGGGAAATATGCTTGACAGTGAGAGCCTTTTTTTGGCTAAAGAATATTGTTCGGGTATCCGTGCCGATTGTACGCATTCCGAATTTGTGGCAGAGGGTTTACGCTATTTACAAGAAAACTCCCTGCAAGCCAAGGATGCCGCAAGCGAAGCGCACGCTCTTTTACCATTAACTAAACATAATTTATAATTCTATCATTATAGGTTGTTATACGCATGAGGAAAAGTCGTCAAATAAGTCTTAAAGATTGTTATGAAGTGTTGCAACTTCAAACCAACGCATCTTTGGAAGATGTGAAGAAATCTTATCGGCGACGGGCTTTTGAACTACATCCTGATTTAAATCCTGATAACCCCGGAGCGAGCAAGCAATTTCAATTGCTTAATGAAGCTTATGTGGCTTTGTCGCAAATTTTACAAAAAGAAGAAAATAATAGCGCAACCAAGGCGCAAGAAAAAGCTTCGCAAGCCTCTCAGGGTAAAACAAGACCGGGTTTTGATGCGGCGGCAAGGGAAAAGTATAAGCAACAAAGAGCTTATGATGCCAAAGAAGGCGCACGCAGAGAAGCGGAAGCACGTAGACGCCAAGAAGCCCGTCGTGAAGAAGAACGTCAGGAAAAACTGCGCCAAGAAAAATTACGTCAAGAACATTTGCGTCAGGAAAAATTACGTCAAGAAGCAGAAGCCAGACGTAAAGCAGCTGAGGAAGCCGCAGAAGCTGCTCGTCAAAAAGTTGAAGCCGCAGAAAGAGAAGCTGCCGCAAGGCAAAGAGCCGCAGAAGAAAATGCCCGTAAAAATCAGGAACACACGAAAATGGATGAGCAGCGTCAACGTGCTGCCAGTAAGGCTTATGGGCAAGAAGATGTTTTACGAGATATTTTGCATGATCCTTTTGCACGGCGTGTTTTTGAAGATATTTACAGTGAAGTAAACAAACAAAACAGTGAAAAAGAAAATCATAAAAGCGATGAAGCCCACAACAAGAATTTTGAAACACAAGAAGATGTGAACAATAAAAAAACTGAAGCTTCTGCTCCGCCACCACCGCCGCCCGAACCGCCGCCTCCACCGCCCACAGCTCAGGTGGAGCTTTTGGACAATAAAACCCCTTTGCATATGGCAAATTCCTTTTCGGACAAAATCAAAGGCTGGTTTAAACATCAAATTGATGATGAGCAGACCATAAAAATGCCGGCGTCTCATTTGTTTGTGGGCGCTCGTATTCGTTTACAAATCAGGCGTGGTTTATCGGAAGAGTTGAGTACGGTGGAAATAGTTTTACCGCCGGAATTTGTGGTGGGCAGACCCTTACGTTTACGTGGGCTGGGGAAAAAAGTTGGCAAATGGCAAGGTGACCTATATTTGACCATTGAAAGTAAATGATTGCATTTCTCGGCTTGTTGCTATAAAGTGCCTACAAATTAAAATATATTAGAGGGTTTTTCATGAGTGATATTACAAGTACAACTATGCAAAATGCTGAAACCAATGGAGAAGATTTTGCTAGCCTTCTTGAAACATACAGTTCACCATCGCAACGCTTAGCACCCGGGCAGAAAATACGAGCCACTGTTATAGCAATGACCGCTGAAAATGTATTTATGGATGTGGGTGTAAAAGTAGACGGCATTATGGATCGCAAGGATGTCCTTGACGAAAATGGTGAGACAGAAGTTACCATCGGTGAAGAAATTGAAGCATGGGTTACTTCCGTAAGTGCGCATGAAATTCGTCTTTCCCGTGGAGGCAGTGGAGTTACTGCCCTTGAAGATGCCCGTGATGCCGGTATTCCTGTTAGTGGAAAAATTATTGGCACTTGTAAAGGTGGTTTTAACATAGAGGTTTTGGGTAAACGAGCTTTTTGCCCCAGCAGTCAGATTGGGCGTATTTCCTTTGAAGATCCCAGTAGTTGCGTTGGTCAAACTTTGACTTTTTTGGTGACACGCATTGAAAGCCAAGGACGTAATGTGGTTGTTTCGCATAGGGCATTTTTAGAACGTGAACGCAAAGAATCCATGGCTAAACTGTTGGATACATTAAAAGAAGGCGACACCGTTGAAGGACGTATTACTCGCCTTGCTCCCTTTGGTGCTTTCATGGAAGTTGCTCCAAGTGTTGAAGGTATGATTCATATTTCTGAGCTGACTTGGTCACGTATCGGCAGTTCTGACGAAGCGGTAAGTGAAGGAGATTTGATTCGAGCAAAAGTTCTTGCCATTTCTGAAGATGCCAAAGGCAGTGCTCGTATTTCTTTGTCCCGCAAACAGGCTGAAGGAGACCCTTGGCTTAATGTGGAAGATCGTCTGCAAGTGGGTGATATTGTATCCGGAAAAGTGGTGCGCTTGACCAGTTTCGGTGTTTTTGTGGAGGTATTGCCGGGTATTGACGGACTTGTGCATGTTTCGGAAATGTCTTGGACAAAACGAGTGCATAAACCCCAAGATTGTGTGGCGGTTGGTGACATTGTGCAAGTGAAGATAAAGGAAGTTTCTTTGGATAGTCATCGCTTGTCGTTGTCCATGCGTGATGCCGAATCAGATCCTTGGAGCACTGTGACTGAAACCTTCCCCGCAGGTAGTATCGTTAATGGTACGGTGGAAAGTCAAGCTGCTTTTGGCTACTTCATTAATTTGGCTCCCGGCGTAACCGGTCTCTTGTCCAATGCAGCCATAAAGGATGCAAAAAAGAGCAAAGAATTTGCAAATCTTGCAAAAGGTCAAACGGTTTCCGTAAAAGTTGCTTCCATGGACGTGGAAAAACGTCGTCTTGCATTGGTTTCTGTGGATGCCGATGCCAATGAAGAAAGTATTGATACTTCTTGGAAAGAGCATACCAAGACTAAGCCAAGTAAAGAAAAATCAGAAAGCGGCGGTGCTTTTGGTAATCTTGGTCAAGCTTTTGCTGCGGCTCTTGATAAAAAGAAATCCTAAAATGGTTTTCATCTGTCATATTTCTTTTTGATAAAATCGGAATGACGTAAATAGTCTACGTCATTCCGATTTTATTATCTTTATGGTCACCAACTCAATCTTTTGCATATTTTAGTACATTTTATTATTCTCGTATTTTATTTTTATCTGTGCTATGGAAAAAATAATTTACGATGTTATAATTTTTAAAAGCGTTTACCCTGAGAGAAAATATATGTCGATACACCATAAATCCCCTGAAAGCACAGAACTCTCATTTTCTGTGGGCACCGTCTGGAAACTCACATGGCCACAAATTATGGTCATGTTTTTCTTTTTTAGTATGGGGCTTTGTGATGTGTGGACTGCGGGCAAATTAAGCAACGATATACAAGCAGCCTTTGGTTTGGTGGCACAGGGCAATATGTTTTTACAGGTACTTGCCATGGCTTTAGCCAGCGGAGCCACTGCTACCATCAGCCAAGCCATTGGTGCAAGGCGTATGAAAAGGGCGGTGCGTTATGTGGCATTGGTTATTCTGCTGACCTTAACTTTCGGAACTTTTCTTGCCATCGTGGCCTATCTTGGGAAAGATCTTATTTTCGGTTTTTTACAAACACCGGAAAGTATTTTGCCTGTAACCCTTTCGTATTGGAATATTACACTTTTAACTTTGCCTTTAAGTTATGTTTTTTCCAGCACTTCCACTTTATTTAGAGCCACACGCCAAGTGATACCGCCGGTTTTTGTGGCTTTTTTCATGGCACTTGGCAATGTTATCGGTAACCTTGGCTTTGGACTCGGTTATTTTGGCTTTCCGGAGTTTGGCTATCTTGGTATAGCGTGGACGACTTTTGTCTGCGTCGGTCTTGGAGCCCTTGCCAATGTCATACTTCTCATACACAAAAATTATTTTAATTATAAGAAAATTCCGCCTTGGCGTTGGGTAAAAAATGCACTGCCGTATTTGTATAAAGTGGCAATACCTTCAGGCATTTCACAGCTTACATGGCAAACGGGATACTTGGTACTTTTTGCCGTAACGGCTTCTTTGCCCTTTGATAAAGTTCATGCCTTGGCAGGACTCACTGCCGGTATGCGCCTTGAAGCCTTACTTTTTTTGCCGGGTATGGCCTTTAGTATGACGGCTTCGGTGCTTGTGGGTAACAGTCTTGGGGCAAAGAATGCACAGCAAGCGCAAGCTTTGGCTAGGATGATGTATTTGGTAGGTATGGGAGTTATGAGTGTGGTGGCCCTTTTACTTTGGTCATTTATTCCGCAAATGGCTCAAGTATTAACCGATGATCCCATAACACAGGAAATCACAAAAAATTATCTGCATATTAACTTTTTGTGTACTCCCTTTATGTTGGCAAGCATGATTTTAGGCGGAGTTATGACAGGTGCCGGTGCAACACGTTATAATTTAATAGTTTTTGGCTGTTCATTTTGGTTTGTGCGTTTGCCTGTTGCCTATGTGCTGGGGCACTTTATTTGGCAAAGCGCCTCAGGTGTTTTTGTGGGTATGCTTGTTTCGCAAGTGGTACAAGCTGCATTGATGATTTGGGTATTGGAACGTTTTCCGTGGAAATCCTTTGCCATGGGAAACAAGAGAAAAAGCAAATAAAAAATAATATACGGATAAAATATGAAATTTACACCTTTAACATTGGAACATAAAATATCTTTTGCAAAGCTTTGGAATGCTTGCCCCGAGCATTCCATGGACTATACCTTTGTTAATCTTTGGGGCTGGAAAGAGTATTTTGATTTACACTGTTTTTTCGATAATACATTATGTTGGTTGCAAGAAGGACCATTGCAGGATATGAATGCGCCCTATCCTATATACAGAGCGCCGGTGGGTGATTGGCAAGCAGTGGATTGGCAAGCTCTCAGCATTTTACAAAAAGGTGCGGTGCTTACCAGAGTACCGGAACAATTGGTGCTTATTTTAGAAAATGCTTTGCCCGGCCAAGTGGAACGAGAAGAGAGTAGGGGGCAATGGGAGTATTTATACGCCAAGGAGGATTTGGCTTTACTTTCCGGAAATCGTTATCATAAAAAACGCAATCATGTGAATTCATTTAAAAAATATTATGGTGAAGTGGATTACAGACAAATGGATTTCAGCACTTCCAATATTATTGAAGATGTGCTAAAGCTCCAAGATGAATGGTGCAAATGGCATGAATGTGCAGGATCTGCTTCTTTGCAGGCGGAAAATGCTTCCATTAATAAAATACTTTCCCATTGGGAAGAATTTCCGGATCTTGTGGGTGGAACCATTTATGTGGAAGATGAACTGGCTGCTTTCAGTGTGGGTGAAAAAATTGGTCAGGGTGTCCTGGGAGTTCATTTTGAAAAGGGGCGCAGTGGTATACGTGGTGTGTACCAGACCATGAACATGTATTTTGTGCAAAGAGCCGGAGAAGATTGTATACTTGTGAACAGAGAACAAGATTTGGACGAAGAAGGCTTGCGCAAAGCAAAAATGAGTTATTTACCCAGTGATTTTTTGCGTAAATACACAATAACCATAAAACCTTTGTAAGTGTTATTTTAAGGAAATGAGCATGAAAAACTACACAAAACTTTCGTATTGGCTTTGTCTTGCTTTATGTCTTACTTTTATAACGGCATGTAGCGGTAAGGGTGGTTTTAAAACCGGCGCAACTCCCATTCCTAAATATGGACAAAGTCCGGACAGCCCCATTGCCGACGTGCGCAATCTTCCGCAAGATTTAACCGTCTATGCACGCAAAGTATCTTCGGCACCGCTTATTTCTGCCGGTGAACAATCGGCAGAGGTGGCAAAATTTAAGCGCTTTTTCTATGCTCCGTGGATGCAAAAAAAAGCCGGCTATTCTCATCGTACCTATGCCAGACTTTTTGGCTCTGCCCGTGGGTATCATGGGGTAGGTGAGTGGACAGATTATGAATGGGATAATCTCAAAGCCAATGCCAATATTCCTGCTTATCCCAATGTGCAAAAACCGGGTATAATTTTGCGTCAAACATCTTTACGTGAAATGCCCACCATGCAACCTCGTTTTAGTAAGCCCACTCCAAATCCCGGGCAATCGCCCTTTGACTATTTCCAGTATGCCACGCTTCCCATTGGTTTACCGGTGTACGTAAGCCAAGTGTCCAGAGATAATCAATGGTACTTCATTGAAAATACCATTGCCG
>CAYJHV010000005.1:0-2629 GCA_964369825.1 uncultured Desulfovibrionaceae bacterium
GGTGGCACGCAGTGCCGGGGGGAGGTTTTGTAAGCACTAATATATTTAAATCAATTTATATTTATAGCAACTGTTGCTTATTTGGCTTTTTATGAAGAAAATTTATAAGCCTAAGTTCTCATTGATTATAATTACTTCTAAAACTTTAATGGTGTACGGCTTTCTTTCGGTAATGCTGGTTATATTACAAATGCGCTCAGGGCTGTTACAGTCATAACATTTATCAGCTTTTACCGCACAAGGAGTTTTTCTATTCAGCCTTTTTGCATTCAAGGGAGCGGCAATATTTTTAGCTCTGTCCATGGCTTCTTCAAAAGTCGATGATATTTTGTTTGTGCCGATGATATAAATAAGACGCTCTTTTCCATAGCTTGAGGCAGCAATGCGATTGGCAGAGGCATCAATATTAATGAGTTGCCCGGCTTGCGTAACACCATTGGCGCTGGTCAAATAAATGGGTGCAGTAATGGCGTTCAAGTTGTCTTCATCGCTTTTACATTTGCTGCGCCAATATACTTTGTTGTTGGTACACAATGTGTCGTAAATATTTAAGGCTTCAAGTGTCATACTACCACCGCTGCCCACAGTTGTATTTTGAATACCATCGGTTAGATAATGAGCGGCTTCTTGAGCTGTTTCAAAAATAGTGACGGTATAGCCTCTTTTTTCCATATTGCTTTTAACAATTGATAAATCCATGATGTTTTCTCCTGAAAGTAATTGAAAGTAATGCTGAGAAATTTATATCTTTCCTGCTTCAATCAATAATTTGGTATATTCATTTTTTGGCGAAAGAAAAATTTCCTCAGTATTATTATATTCTACAATTTCACCGTGTTGCATTACCATGATTCGGTGACATAGGGAACGAACCAGCGACAAATCATGAGTAATGAAGATACAGGCAAGCTTTAATTTATGCTGTAATGATTTAATTAACTGCGTTATTTGGAATTGAGTATTTCTATCCAGTGAAGATGTGGGCTCGTCAAAAACAATACAAGCCGGTTCCATAATCAAAGCTCTGGCTATGCAAATGCGCTGGCATTGTCCGCCGGAAAATTCATGCGGATAACGGTGCATAATGTTAGCATCAAGTTCCACTTCTTCCATGGCACGAGTAACTTTTTCTTTGATTTCCTCTTCGCTGATTTTTTCATGGGCACGTAGTCCTTCGGCAATGCAATCATAGACGCTCAAACGAGGATTGAGTGCTGCCAATGGATCTTGAAAGACCACTTGTAATTTTTTTCTGAATTGGCGCAATGCTTTAGGTTGCATTCCTTGTAAATTCGTACCCAAAAAGTCAATATCGCCTTGTGAGCTTATGAGTCTGAGAACTGCCAATCCAAGGCTTGTTTTACCGGAACCGCTTTCGCCCACAATGCCAAGGCATTCTCCTTGTGTGAGGGTAAAGGAGGCATTTTTGACTCCAAAATGTACCGCCTGTTTTTGCCAAAACCATGCATTTCCAATCTTATATTGTACTGCTAAATCATGAACATCGAGTACTGTGGGAGCATTTTTTTCTTGAGTAACCGGCGTATCCAGAATATCGCTTGGTCTTTGCAGCAGCATTTGGGAATAACTGTGTTTTGGGGCTGAAAACACTTCTTGTGCTTCACCTTCTTCTACCACTTTTCCCTGCTGCATAACACAAAGGTCATCTGCCAAGGTACGCATCATCATGAGGTCATGGCTAATTATAATTAACGCTACGGAATCTTTCACTGAGCGCAAAAGCTCCACCACTTGTAACTGTATGGCAGCATCGAGTGCGGTGGTAGGTTCGTCGGCAATGAGTACATCGGGTTCGGCTATGAGTGCCATGGCAAGCATAGCTCTTTGTCTTTGCCCTCCGGAAAGTTCGTGGGGAAAAGCTCGCAAAATGCGCTCGGCATCTTTCAATCCAATTTTTTCCAGCAAAGAAATGATTTTAAAGTTAATTTCTTTTGATGATAATTTTGTGTGCAAAGTGAGTGTTTCACCAATTTGACGACCGATACGGTGCAAAGGATTAAAGGCACTCAGTGGGTCTTGAAAAAGCATGGAAATATGCTTGCCACGAATTTTTTGCATGGCTTTGGTATTGGTGATGGGCAGTTCTTTGCCCTTAAAATGCATTGTTCCCTTGGTGAGATGAATACCGGCGGCAAAAATACCCATAAGAGCTTTGGCGGTGAGGGATTTACCGGAACCGCTTTCACCTACTATTCCAAGCACACGTCCTTGTCGCAGCGAAAAGGAAACGTCATGTACAAGTTTTTCCACCACGGGAGCTTGCCCAAGAAAGGCAAGACGTGATTCCATGCATATATTATGTGCTTCTAAGATGATAGCATTATTATCAGACATTGAGCTTGCCTCCATTGGGGTCAAAGGCATCTCGAATGGCTTCGCCTATGAATACAAAAAGGCAAAGTAAGCTGCCAAGCACCACAAAGGCGGAAATGCCAATCCATGGTGCATGGAGATTGTTCTTGCCTTGAGCCAGTAAATCTCCCAAGGAGGGAGAGCCCGGAGGTAAGCCAAAACCAATAAAATCCAAAGAAGTGAGGGTGGTTATACCGGCACTAAAGATGAATGGCAAATAGCTTATGGTGGCCACTAAGGCATTTGGCAAAATATG
>CAYJHV010000005.1:2639-17303 GCA_964369825.1 uncultured Desulfovibrionaceae bacterium
ATTTTTGACGCCAAGGGCTTCGGCTGCTCGTTCATAATCAAGTTCTCGGCAACGCAAAAATTCCGCTCGTACCACATGCACAAGCCCCATCCAACTAAATAACATCATAATGGCGAGCAAACCCCAAAAGGAGACCACCATCATACTGGAGAGAATAATCAAGACGTAGAGAGTGGGAATTCCTGACCAAATTTCCATAAAGCGTTGAAAAATCATGTCAACTTTGCCGCCAAAATAACCTTGTACGGCTCCGGCAAAAATGCCCACAATACTGCTTACGGTACATAGTGCCAATCCAAAAAGAAGAGAAATTCTAAATCCATAGAGAATACGTGCCACCATATCTCTTCCTTGGTCATCGGTACCCAGCCAATTTTGTGCCGAAGGCGGTGCAGGGTATTTTTCTGCCGCATAATTGACGGTATTATCGGCAAAACGTATGGGGGCCCAAAGTATAAAACCATTATCATCTATGTTTTTTTTAATAAATGCATCATGATAGTTGGTGTTGATGGGGAGAAAACCACCGAAAACTGTTTCGGGATATTCTTTAACCAAGGGGAAATACCATTCATTTTTGTATGATATAAATATGGGTTTATCGTTGGCAACCAATTCGGCACCAAGGCTCAGCACAAAAAGAAATAGCAGTATCCATAAGGAATACCAGCCTCTTTTATGCGCACGAAAAGCAGCCAATTTTCTTTGTGTTTGTGGGGAGAGCGTCATTATTTTCCTCTGCCTTCAAAATTAATACGGGGATCCACCAAGGAATAGGTAATATCGGAGACAATACGCATAATAAGACCAAATAAAGTAAATATATATAAGGAGGCAAACATAACGGGATAATCTCGTGTCATGGCCGCTTCAAAACCAAGCAAACCAAGACCATCCAAGGAAAAAATCACTTCAATAAGCAAAGCTCCCGTAAAAAACATGGACATGAAAACTGTGGGAAAGCCGGCAATGACAATGAGCATGGCATTGCGGAAAATATGCTTATACAACACTTTTCTCATGGGTAAACCCTTGGCCAGTGCGGTGGTAGCATATTGTTTGTGAATTTCTTCCAAAAAGGAATTTTTGGTCAAGGTGGTTAAAGCGGCAAAGCCACCTACGGTCAATGCCGTGAGCGGCAGCACCATATGCATAAAGTAATCGCCGATTTTTCCAAGTAAAGACAGTTCATGAAAGTTTGCAGATACCAGACCACGCAAAGGGAAAATATTCCAATAACTGCCACCGGCAAAAAGGACGATGAGCAAAACCGCAAATAAGAAAGCGGGAATGGCATCGCCGATAATAACCAAGGTTCCGGTGACGGAGTCAAATTTACTGCCATGCTTTACGGCACGGCGTATGCCAAGGGGAATGGAAATGCAGTAAATAAGCAAGGTACTCCATAGTCCAAGTGAAATGGAAACGGGTAGGGCATCTATTATAAGTTCTATGACACTGCGTCCTTTGAAAAAGCTGTCGCCAAAATCAAAGCTTAAATAATTTCCAAGCATAAGCATAAAGCGTTCACTTATGGGCTTGTCAAAGCCATACATCTTTTCCACTTCGGCTATGACTTCAGGCTGTAAACCTCGAGAACCTTTATACAAAGAATCTTTACCGCCGGCACTTTGAGAATTTTGCGCACCGGCACTTCCTCCGCCGTCACCGCCTTGTCCGCCAAGGCTTTGCATAAATGCCGTGCCCTTGCCTTCCAATTTGAGCAAATATTGCTCCACGGGACCACCGGGTGCCGATTGGATGATAAAGAAATTCAAGGCAATTATCCCCAAAAATGTGGGGATAAGCCAAAGTAAGCGTCGGAAAATATATGAAGCCATTATTGCTTACCATATCCAGTGTTGGAATTTTTCAAAGCTTTTTCAGCTTCGGGGTCTATCCACCACGACATATAATCCACGCCGGTGGCAGGGGCTATACTTGAACGGGCAAATTTATCCCAAAAAGCTACTCTTACACGGGAAAAATGCCAACCGGGAATGATATAATGTCCCCACAAAAGCACCCTGTCCATGGCACTGCTGGCGGCTTTGAGTTCTTCACGGTTTTGGGCAGTGATAATACGTTCCACCAAAGCATCCACGACAGGAGATTTTACGCCGGCATAATTTCGTGAGCCTTTGGTGTCGGCAGAGACGGTACCAAAGTAATTTCTTTGCTCATTGCCGGGATTGTTGGATTGCGGTAACATGGCATAAATCATGTCATAGTCAAAATCACGTACTCTATTAACGTACTGCGTGGCATCGACCACGGCAAGGTGCATGGTAATGCCGATGCGGGCTAAGTTTTTACGGAATGGTAAAATTACACGCTCCAGAAATTTGGAGTTCATGAGCAAAGTAAATTCCAGTTTTTCGCCCTTGGCATTTTTCATAACACCGTCTTGTAAAGTCCAACCTGCTTTTTGTAAGTCTTGTATACTTTTTACCATTTGTTCACGAATGTTGCCATCGCCTGTATTTTTTGGCAGGACGAACTCTTGAGTAAAAACTTCTTGCGGTAAAATATCCTTATGAGGTTCGAGTAAAGCTTTTTCTGCCTCAGAAGGTAAGCCTAAGGCTGCCATATCTGTATTGCTGAAATAGCTGTAGGTACGGTAATAATTATCGTAAAAAATAGCCTTGTTGGTCCATTCAAAATCAAAGAGGCGAGCAATGGCTTCACGTACTTTCACATCGGCAAAAATGGGACGGCGCACATTGAATATAAAACCGTCCATGCCGTGCGGTGCATTGGTTTCCAGAATTTCTCGCTTGATATGTCCATTTTTTATGGCAGCACTTTCGTAGGCTGTAGCCCAAGATTTGGCCACATTTTCAAAAAAGATATCAATGGCACCTGCTTTAAAAGCTTCACGTGCCACGGTATCATCTCGATAATATTCATAGATAATATTATCAAAATTATTGCGCCCTTTATGCGAAGGCAAATCCTTTGCCCAATGATCTTTTACTCTTTCGTATTCAATGGAGGAGCCGGGATTCACTTTTTTTATGGCATAGGGTCCGCTGCCGAGGGGAGGGGTTAAAAATGGTTTTCCAAAATCCTTGTCTTGCCAATAATGTTTGGGCAGCACATATAATTGTGTTAAAATAAGGGGTAATTCCTTATTATTTTTTTCTTTGAAGGTAAAGCGAACTTCAAGAGGGCTGAGCACTTCCACTTTGTCCACCGAGGCATAATATTGTTTATAAATGGGAGCACCTTTGTCCATTAATTGGGTAAAAGTAAAGGCAACATCTTCGGCAGTAATGGGTTTTCCGTCGTGAAAACGTGCTTTGGGGTTGATGTGAAAAGTAATATAGGATTTATCCTTGGCAACGGTAAATTTTTCGGCAATAAGTCCATGTATTTCAAATGCTCTGTTGTCGGGAACGTTTTCACCGAGAGTTTCGTATAAATGACCGATACCGACAGCCGAAATACCTCGTGCGATGAAGGGATTTAGGGAGTCAAAGCTACCGTCACCATGCAAACGCAAAGTACCGCCCTTGGGAGCATCGGGATTAACATGCGGATAATGTTCCTTATTCCATTGAAAACTAGGTTTATCATTAATGGATAAGATATCGGTGGTAATACTTTCGGCCACAGCCGGTGAAATATGTGAAAGACTTATTCCTAAAAATAGCAGTATATAAAATAAGCGCATATTTTCTCCTCGTTATTTCTTTTTCTTAGAAAGCCAGATTTTTAAGGTGTTATATAATTCATTGGGGTCAATGGGTTTTGTAATATGTTCGTCCATGCCGTGCATAAGGCTTATGTCTTTATCGCCCTTCATGGCATGGGCAGACATGGCGATGATAGGGAGATCTTTAAATTTCTGTTGGGCACGAATACGCTTAGTGGCTGCATATCCATCCATAATAGGCATTTGGATGTCCATGAGCACAAGGTCGTAATTTTTTTCCTCAAGCATGTCAACGGCTTCTTTGCCGTCATTGGCAATGTCAACCTTATATCCTGCTTCGTGAAGAATTTCTTGTGCAACAATCTGATTTATATCGTTATCTTCTGCCAGTAATATATTATAGGAATCGGTTTGTCTTTGTTCAATTATTTGTGTGTTTTGATCGATTTCATCACGTATGCATTTTCTTTGATCAATCTTGAAAATGGCTGTGCAGAAAAAGGTAGTTCCCTTGCCAAGTTCACTTTCAACCCAAATATTACCTCGCATCATGGTGATAATACTACGTGAAATCACAAGACCAAGGCCTGTGCCTCCATACTTACGTGTGACTGAACTGTCTGCTTGGGAAAAGGCAGAAAATAAGCGATTGATCTGTTCCGGGCTTAAGCCAATGCCTGTATCTCGTACTGCAAATTTGCATAATAATTCAGATTCATCTCGAGTGGTACTTTCAATTTCCAAAGAAACTGTACCTGAGCGAGTGAATTTAATGGCATTGCTGACCAAATTAAAGAGCACTTGCTTCAAGCGTAAAGCATCGCCCAACAAAATGGTGCTTGCCGTCTTTTCATCAATCCCGATATATAAATTAAGCCCTTTTTGCGAACAAAGCGGTGCATATAAATCTTTGACTTCTTGACTTAAACTTTCAAGAGTAAAGGGGCGCATTTCCATTTCTAATTTGCCGGCTTCAATTTTGGAAAAATCAAGGATATCATTGATGATACGCATGAGATTATTGGCAGAAAACAAACTCTTTTCCACATAACCGCTTTGTGTTTCGTCAAGAGAGGTTTTTTCCAGAAGTCGCAACAGCCCCAAGATGCCGTTCATGGGAGTACGAATTTCATGGCTCATATTGGCTAAAAATTCGCCCTTGGCCTTGGTACTTTTCTCTGCGAGTTCTTTGGCAGTGCGCAAAGCCTGCTCATTGGCATTGATTTCACTGAGCATGGCATAGTGCTGACGCAAATCTTTAAGGTACGTGATGAGCCCCACTTTTCCTCGATATGAGGTACGCATAACCAGCATATCAAAGGGGATTTCTTCATCGGTAAAGGCATTTTTTCCTATAATTTCGGTGCGGACAATACCTTTGCTGAAAGCATCGTCAATGAGCTGAAATAAAATATCCTTGGTAGCAACGCCATTGGGCTGTACAGCGGGTAAAGTTTTTTCAAAGCCCTCCAGATAGGCTTCTTGGCTTTCAAATCCGAAAATATTGGCACCTTCTAGGTTGGTGTAGATAAGTTTGAAATTCTCATCCCAAAAATGTACTGCCATGGGTAAGGAATCAAGCATGAGCGTATTGCGTAATTCTGCCTCTTTGACTAATTCCTGCGTAGCCTTTAATTCACGTAAGTCGTTGGCATAAGCGACAATGACCAAATCATCATCTAACATGCTGCGAACCAAGGTGATTTCCATGGGGATAAGACCCCCTTCCATGTCTTGATGCAGCCATTCAAAACGCAATTGCCCTTTTTCAAGTACCGTATTCTGATAGTTTCGCAATGTTTCCATGGAATTTCTGCCATCAGGTTGAAATTCCGGTGAGAGTATGGGTAAATTATTTATAAAATCTTGTTTTGTTTTACATTTAAACGTGTTTAAAACAGCCTTATTGCAATCAATTATCTCCATATCCTTACTCCAAAACATGATGCATAAAGGAATGTTTTCGGTGACAATGGCATTGCGCTCTTGCACAAAGGTTGCTTTTTCTTGCTTGGCTTTGCGAGCGCGTAAGTCTCTGGTATAACCAAGCAACATGGTTTCACCTCGAAATTTTGTGCGAACCACGGTGATTTCGGTAGGGAATGGCTGACCGTAACGATCTATATGCATCCACTCAAAGGTAGCAGTTCCTTCTTCAAGGGCTAGGTGAAAAAGCTCAGGAATTTTTTGACGACTTAACTTTCCATCCGGTTGAAATTTTGGCATTAATGTATGAAACGAATCCAAATAATCTTTTTTGTCGTCAAAACCAAACATCTTAGATGCTGCGCTGTTACAGTCAATGAGCTGAAACTCCTTACTCACAAGGGTTGCACCAAAGGGCATATTTTCCAGCATTGAAAGCATTATTTCATTGTTTTTTTGTTGATTTTGTATGCTTATGCGTAGGTCATAACTTAAAATAATGACAGCGTCTTTTTCATTGTATTTTATGCGCAATAAGGAAAGGCGAGAGGGGATGTCCACACCGTCCAAATCCTGCCAGACCCAGCGGCAGGAAAGGTAGCCTGAAGCAAAAGCTTTTTCCAGTTCAGAGGCAAAAACATCAAGTGAAATCTCTCCACTTGCTTGATAGGGAGGAAAGCATTTTTCAGGACTTTTAAGGCAACGCTCTTTTTTTTCTATGCTAAGCATTTTTAAAAAACTGTCATTGCAATCAACCATCTTTTTGTCGGCATTCCAAATGGATATGGGAGTATTACTTTTAAACAAAATGTCCGTTGCGGAAACATCGCTGGAAAGTTTACCCTCAATAACTACTTGCGTGTCTGCTTCACAGGTAAGTTGAATGACAAATATATTTTCACCATGCCACGAAATAATGGTCATTAAATATTGGGTAAAAGCTTTATTTGACACAGAATGTTGATGTTGCCAAGAAAATTGACTTAATCCCTTTTTCAATGCTTCGGCACAATGTATGTTTATTTTTTCAAGAAAATTTTTCGCTTCTTTTTGTGAGGTGTCAAAATCTTCTTCCCATATTTTTTTATAATCATCTTCGCTTGTTATGCCAAAATAATCATAAAAACTTTGTGTGGCATAAAGCACCTTTCCTTGTTCTGAAAGACATGCCAAGGGTTTTGGGTTTTTTTCATAAAGTATACAAAGAAAATCACTCAGCTCTTTGTGCTGTTCTATTGAAGGTGTATCCATGGAACATCCTTATACATAAAAATCAAAAAATGCTTTTAAAACTGGACACCATTAAATAAGTCTTTTTTTTAAGGTGTAAAGTTTATTTAAGTAGGATTTTGAGTTTCTTGCTTTTTCTTGATAATAAATTGCTTCACTGTGCCGGTAATGACATTTACATTACATAAATGTATCATTAACAAGCAAAGCGAAGCAATCTAAAGAATTGGGGCAAAGTGTACCCAAAATAACACTTTGAAATTATAGCTTTTTAACAAGCAATTCATTGACCAAGGCAGGGTTGGCTTTACCCTTGGTGGCACGCATGATTTGCCCCACAAAAAATGACATAAGCTTTGTTTTTCCACCACGATAGGCTTCAACCTCAGCAGGGTTTGCCGCAAGTACCTCGTCAACGGTGGCTTCAAGGGCAGAGCTGTCTGAAATTTGCACAAGCCCTTTTTCTTTCACAAAAGCTTCCGGCATTTTTCCCGATTCCAGTAATTCCGCAAAGCTGTCATTGGCAATTTTTGCGGAAATAAGCCCTTCATCAATGATACGAGCCAATTCTCCCAATGCACTTGGGGTAAAAGTGATGTCTTGAATTTTTTGCTCATGGGAATGTAGGTGACGCAAAAGTGCTCCCAACATTAAGTTGGCAATGCGTGAAACCTTAACTTTAGGTTCAGCTGCCAAAGCTGCCTCAAAAAAATCTGCCAAGGCTTTTTCAGCGCATAAAGTTTCGGCATCGGCTTGTTGCAAACCAAGTTCCTTACAAAAACGTGCAATGCGTGCTTGCGGTAATTCCGGAAGGCTTTTTTCCCAAACATTTAAATCCTCGGCATTAATGACAATGGGTAAAAGATCGGGATCCGGAAAATAACGATAATCATGAGCTTCTTCCTTAGAACGCATGGATTTCGTTATGTTTTTAACGCTGTCATACAAGCGAGTTTCTTGCACTATTTCTTCGCCATCCTCAAGCAAATCTTGTTGACGACCTATTTCGTACTCAATGGCTTTTTGTACATGCCTGAATGAATTTAAGTTTTTCAGTTCGGCACGAGTTCCGAAAGGCGTTCCTGCTTTGTGCAGCGACACATTGGCATCGCAACGAAAGCTGCCTTCTTCCATGTTGCCGTCACTGATTCCAAGACAAGTAACTATACCGTGCAGGGCTTTTAAATATGCAACGGCTTCTTCGGCACTGCGCATATCCGGTTCTGAGACGATTTCCACCAGCGGAGTACCCGCACGGTTCAAATCCACAAAGCTGGCATTTTCATGACTGTCATGAATATTTTTTCCGGCATCATTTTCCAGATGAATTCGAGTAATACCTATATTTTTCTTTGTTTTGTTCTTTTCATCACTGCCAAAAGTTATTTCCAAATTTCCATGTTCACAAATGGGTTTATCAAATTGAGATATTTGATACCCCATGGGTAAGTCAGGATAAAAATAATTTTTGCGAGCAAATATAGACGAAAGATGCACAGTGCAACCGGTGGCAAGCCCGGCTTTTGCGGCATACTCCACCGCCCGAGCATTGAGCACAGGCAAAGAACCCGGCATACCTGCGCACACTTCACAAACGTTAGCGTTGGGATCTTGACCAAATTTTGTGGAACAAGAGCAAAAAAGCTTTGAATGTGTAGCCAATTGAACATGAACTTCCAAGCCGATGACGGCTTCATATGCTGCCATGAAATTCTCCTCTTTATACTAAAAATGCATCAAAAACGTGCATCAAAAAATTTACCGACGCCGTAATTATCTCGGCGGAAAAACTTTTCTTTATCGGGGCCGATGATCTGCATTTCGGGATTTGATCTTTGCACATCAATGGCAATGTGCATTTCCTTGGTGCAACCTGTAGAAAATGTAGAATCTTTTCCTGCAAATGCCGGCGATACCTTGCGCCCCAGCAAAGCAAAGCTATCTTCTATATCCTGAACTGTCTGAAAACGCCAGACATGAATATAACCGCTACGTTGTACCCTTTCCCACATGTACATAAGGTCGTCACCATCCATACCGTCAGGCAATTGCTCCGCAGGATTGACAATAAAGGTGGCATCAAGCTTGTTGCGCAAATGACGCACAAAGGCATGTACAAGTTCGCTGGCGGTACCTTCTTGCCCCGGAATACTGCCAATAATGCAGGAATAAAACATTACAGTTTTCCCTTCCTTATGTGCTTGGCGCATTTGAGCAATGATGCTTTCGGCACGATCACGAATTTCCGCTTCGGTGAGTTTGCGTACATGCCTTGCCCTTGCCTTGGCCTTTAGATGATATTGTCCGGTTTCATCCACCCAATAACTGACAATATCTCTTGTAAACTGCTGAGAACTTTGTACGAGTAATTCAGCATTACGTGAGCCTTTGGCAAGAATAATATCTGCTTCCTTCCATGCTCTGGCAAAGGCCACATTGGCACGATATAAGTTAAGCCGCTCTCGGGTACCGTCCTGAATAACAAGCATTGAAGATTCTAGCAAGCATTGCAATAGCCTATTCTTGCTTATGTTTTCCTCTTGTAAAATGGTTGCGCCGCTTAAGAGCTCTTCCATGATACCATCGGACTCTATATCTTGAATGCTCGGGCTGTAAAAATAAAAACCGCTTTTTAAAGCAATGATTATTTTATGTCCCATGCGCTGCAAACGTTTGAGTAAAGCTGCATCAAAGACAAAACCGCCGGTGGTATCCGGTAAAAATAAAATAGTTTTGGCTCCGTCCTTTTCCGTTCCAAGCAAGGTTAAAAACGGCTCCAAAGATGCAGAGCTTTGTTCAAACATTCCTTCCCATTCAAGCGGAGAAGGTCTTGCATTGATAAGCTGACGAGAATTGGCAGAAAGGTACATAAGCCTTGTAATTTCAATATTATTTAATTCATCCCGTAAAAATGATAAATTGGTGGAGCAGGCAAAATTTTTAGGAGCTTTATATAAAGCTTTTTGTAAGGGGGCAGAAGTGAAAATATCCAGTGCCGTGGCATTGGCCTTTTGCTTTAAGGTAAGCCACGGATCGTCAATGCCAGTTTGTGCTGCCAAAAGACTGGTCATACGCTTCATGAAACGTGAGGGAACAATATTATGACTTTTAATGAGTTGGCGATAACGAGTACGACACAATGCAAGCACTCTTTGCTTATCCGTCGGTGACAAAGACAAAGAACGCAAGACTTCAATGATGGTACGCCAGCCCCTCCAATATTCTTTATGAAGTTCCTTGCTAAAATGTGGTTGATATATAAGAGCAAAAACAGCGTCTGAACATGGAATATAGACTTCATCCTTGTCCAAAGCCACCATGAAAGCTATTTGTTCAGGAGATGCAATAATTTTTTCATTCATATGATAGGCATAATTATTTTCTATCATAAAATTATACAGCCACGCATCAAAGAAAATATCTTTGCGTAATTTTACTTGACGATTATCTTTTATTTTAGGCAATGATTTCATCTTATTCTCCTTATATTTTCATGGAGTCTTTTTTTGTGGAAAATTCACTTTTGTTAAAGACTATTCTAAACCTTGAATAAAACCACGTTCACGTAAAGGTGTAAAGTAGCGGTCATTTTCCAATCGAATAAAGTGTACGGCATCAGGTATGGAAAAAATTTCAATAATATCATGAGTTACCAAGGGGTAACTTTCTTGACCGTCAATGGTAAGGAATGTTTCCGTGGAGCTTTGATTCAGCGTTATGCGCACCGGCATGGTATGAGGTAAGACCATGGCAGGAAAATTGCACAAATAGGGACAAATGGCAGTTACCAAGAGTGTGTTATTGGCAGGATGCACCAAGGGACCGCCGGCAGAGACAGCATAACCCGTTGAACCCACAGGCGATGAGACTATAAGCCCGTCGGCACGTAATCTGCCGATAAGTTCGGTATGTACGCTCACATCAAGGGAAATGACTCTTGACATGGCACCACGATTGAGCACGGCATCATTGATGGCATAACCACCATAAATCAAAGCATTGTCACGATATACCTGCCAACCCAGAGCCATGCGTTTGACAAGGCTGTGCCTACCGCCAAGTAAGGCAGCAAGTCCTTTTTGCCAATTATCGCTTTCAAGTTCTGCTAAAAATCCCACACGTCCAAAATTTATGCCCACCAGCGGTATGGGCTTATCCACAAATTGCCTTGCAACACCAAGCATGGTACCGTCACCGCCAAGCACAATACCCAAATGTATTCCTTTGGGTTTTACATTTTGTATGTCGGCAATATTTTTTGGCAAAAAAACTTCATGCCCTAAACTTAAAAGCCATACGGATATGTCTTTGGCAAGCTTTAAAGCGTTGGCATTGTGCATCTTTGTTACCACAAGAATGTGCAAGGGAGTAAAGATAAAGGGGCTGTCCATGCGGTCAAAGTAGCTTAAGAATACAGAAAACTCAAGAATTTTAAATAGCGCCGAAAATATGAGTATTTGTTGAACCGGAAAATTTTTCGCATTCATCTACAATAATGATTCAATATAACAACAACTTAATTTTTAAGAAAATAAAAAAGTATAAGTATTTTTAAAAAACGCTTCTTATATTCTTGCTCCTGTCGCTAATAATGGTTACTCTAAAAAACGGTGTAGATTGAATTAAAATGTAAAATATTTTTCTGTTTAACCTTAAAAATATGGAGAAAATGACATGAATGTAGCATCAACAGCCGAAACAATCAGCCCTTTAAGCGTAGGAAGCCCTCTGCCGGACGGTACACTTATTGGCATGGATAGCACAAAAGTAAGTTTACACACTGCCTTACAAGGTAAAGCCGGCATACTCATTTTCTATAGAGGTTCATGGTGACGCTATTGCCTCACGCAGTTGGCGGGAGTAAACAGCATATATTCTACCTTACAAGAACGTGGCTACGAGGTTGTTGGTATTTGTCCGGATGTGCCTTCAGAGCTTGAACAAGTACACAGCGATAAAAAGCTACATTTTCCGCTTTATTCCGACAGTACCATGGATGTCTCCACTGCACTTGGCATTGCTTTTCATGTGGATGATGAAACTGTTTCCATGTATCTGAATAAATACAATATTGACTTAGAAAAAGCCAGTGGTCAAACGCATCATAATCTTCCTGTGCCTGCGGTTTTTGTTTTTGATGCCAAAGGTATACTGCAATATGTATACACAAACCCCGACTATACCACACGTTTGAAAAATGATGAGTTGCTAGAAATTGCTACATAAGTATTTGTTCACATAACTTCCTATTTTTCACATAATAAATACCATGTTTTTTACATGGTATTTTTTTAAAAAACATGGGGAAATTTATTTATGGATATTTTTTTCACTTTCTATAATAAAGTTTTTGTATTCTGTGCCGATTTATTGTTTTACTGATATTCAAAACAAAGGAGCACTGTTATGAAAATAGCCGGTAAAATACTTATTCCCATGTGTGCCGTAATCTTGCTCGGCATGGTTTTTATTGCTTATATAACTTATGATATGAGCTCGGATAATATGCAAAAAGCCCAGCAAGAATTGAATGTTATGGCAGTGAATAATACCATTTCGGAATTAAGCGGTATTCATGAATTTAATGTGCTCAATGCCATATCACTTTCGCAAACAGGGCTTTTGCAACCTTATCTTGCCGGTACGCCGGAAGAAGTGGCAGCAAACACTCAAGGTGCCATTGATCGTATTGTAAACATGGGAAAAACTTATAGTTATGCCATGCTTGGTATTATTGATACCAAGGGTATTACTTTACGCCATACGGAAACCAATCTTGTAGGCAAAAACTTTTCCAATGATTTTATGTTTACCAATGCCATGCAAGGGCATGTGACCGCAGGTGCTCCGTTTTTATTCAATGGGCGTGTGGTATATGCTGTTTCATCGCCGGTATTTAAGACCGGTACCAAGGATATTATTGGTGTGGTCTTCAACGTCACCTATCTGGATGATAATTTTAGCAAAAGAATTCCTTTGGGACAAAAAGGATCTTTTATGGTGGCAGACAGAAATGGTAAGGTTTTCATGAGCAATAATCCTGCCAATGTTTTGAAACTTAATCTTGACAGTACCTCTTGGGGATCAAAGATTATGCAATTAAAATCCGGCAGCCTTGACTTTGACCTTAACGGTGAGGAAAAGTTTGCGTACTTTGATGAACAAAAAGATACCGGTTGGATTGCCATTGCCGCACTTGATGTGAAAGAATCCAATGCTTCAAGCCTTGCTCTTGGTCAGAGAATTTTTCTCATTGCGGCTCTTGTTACCGTGTTAATTGTGCTTGCCACCGGCGTTTGCGTCCTTGGTGTCAGAAAAAATTTACTTGTTTCCGTGCGTATTGCACAAGACATTGCCAAGGGCAAACTTGACGTGCAGGTAAATAAAACTTCCAAAGATGAAGCAGGTATGATTATTAATTCTTTGCAAAATATTGCGCAAGTTTTACGTAATATTATCACTGAGTACAATCAGCTTGCCGATAGAATTAAATACGGTGATCTTTTGGCAAAATCAGATGATAAGAAATTCAGCGGTGAATTTGCCTCCTTGGTAAGCGGTACCAATGCCATTATTGATAACTATGTGGAAGTTATCGACAACATACCGTCGCCTGTGGTGGTACTCAACAATAAATTGCAAGCAAAATATGTGAATAGAGTAGGTGTGGAACTTGCCGGTGCCAACTATTGTGATAAGGCCTGCAAAGAATTGTTTAACCGGGACGATGACGGAACACCCGCCGACGGTCTACATAAAGCTTTGCATTCCAAAAGAGCACAAAGCGGAGAGACGCAGGCTCATCCGCAAAAGGGAACGTTTGATATTGTATACAATGCCATACCGTTGTTGGATACAAAATCCCACGAAGTCAACGCCATATTACAGCTTATTACCGATGTAACGGCATTTAAGAATACGCAAGTGGCCATTATGCATGTGGCCGAACAAGCCACACAAATTTCTTCACAAGTGGCAAGCGCATCACAAGAGCTTGGTTCTCAATTGAAATATTCCGAAGAAATTGCCACAATACAAGCCGATAGGGCTTCGTCGGCCAGCAGTATTATGCATGAAATGAATAATGATGTCAGTAGTATGGCTGCCATGGCTCAAGAAGCTTCCGAGGCTTCGGAAACGGCTAAAAATGAGGCTGAAAACGGTTCAGGTGTGGTGCAAAGAGCTGTTCAAAGCATTCAAGTGGTGGAAATGCAATCACAAAAACTTAAGGAAGGCATGGAAAAGCTAAATGAAAATGCCAATGCCATCAATGAAGTTATAATTACCATCGGTGATATTGCCGATCAAACCAACTTATTGGCACTCAATGCAGCTATTGAAGCAGCTCGTGCCGGCGAATCAGGACGTGGCTTTGCTGTGGTAGCGGACGAGGTGCGCAAACTTGCTGAAAAAACTATGACTTCCACTGTACAAGTGCAACAAGCCATCACCGCCATACAAGGCAGTGTACGCACAAGCGTTGAGCAAGTGAATCAATCTGCCAATGAGGTGCAAAAAACCAGTCAATTGGTAAGGGAAACCGGTACAGTATTTGAGAGTATAATGGGTATGGTTGGCCAAACTACAGAAAAAACGAAGAATATTGCATCTTCAAGTGTGCAACAAGCCGACCATAGTCAAAATGTTAATGCACAGCTTACCGAAGTGAATCAATTGGCAGCACAAACAGCTACCAGTATGCAAGAAGCGCTAAATGCCATTGATGACCTCTCCGCACAAAGTAACGCATTAAGCGAACTTATTGTGAGTATGCAGAAGATTTAGTAGATTTGTTCTAGTGCCTTGCTTTGTCCAAAAATTAAGGAAAAGCTGATTAAATAGAATTACAG
>CAYJHV010000006.1:0-8072 GCA_964369825.1 uncultured Desulfovibrionaceae bacterium
TTTCTTTATAAATTTAAAACTGAATTAATCAGTGTTTCCTTAATATTTGAATAAATCAAGGCACCGGCTAGTCGTCACTGAAAAATATAATAACTATTTTTTAGTTAGAATATATAAATAAAAATGCCGAAAACAAGGGCATGAAGTGCATTTTTTCGGCATTTTTATAAAGTATAAATTTAAGCTCGATACAAATATCTAAGCTCCGCAACACTTCTTATATTTTCTACCGCTGCCGCAAGGACAGGGGGCATTACGTCCCACTTTATCGGATTTTGCTTTTTCTACCATGGGCTCGCCTGTTTCACTGGGACCTGAATAGCTCATGGGAATTTCTTCGCTGTGGCGCAACTCTTCCGGTTCTTCTTGCTCAATGCGTACCCTTGTCAGTGCCTTGAAAGCATTTTCTCGAATGCGGAAAATCATGGCCTGAAAAAGTTCAAAGCCTTCACGTTTATATTCAAGTTTGGGGTCTTTTTGCCCATATCCACGTAAGCCGATACCGTCTCGCAAGGTGTCCATATTGCGCAAATGCTCTTTCCATGCTTTGTCAAGTTCGCCCAAGAGAAAATAGCGTATCAAGTCTTTATAAATTTCCGGAGCGTCACTTTGTAATTGCTGTAAGATACTTACTACATATTCTTTGGCTTCTTCCTTGCTCGGTAAATCTTTGTCCTCGGCAAGCACATCTCCCAAACGTTCCAAGGAAAAAATTTCTTGTAATCGAGCACGAACCACACCGGCATCTTCGTCGCTTAAAGGATGTTTGGAAGAACTTTGTTCAACCACAGTATAGATATCATCAAGAATGTCTTCGCAAAATTCATCAACTACCGGTTCCAAATCGTCGGATTCTATAATTTCACGGCGCAAAGAATAAATGACTTCACGCTGTTGACTCATAACATTGTCATAATCTAAAAGTGTTTTACGCATCTCAAAGTGATGCCCTTCCACACGCTTTTGCGCGCCTTCTACAGCTCGGGTGACCATGGCATTTTCGATGGATTCACCGTCTTCAAGACCAAGTTTTTGCATTAAATTAGAAATGCGATCCGAACCGAAAAGACGCATAAGGTCATCTTCAAGGGAAAGGTAAAAACGTGAAGAGCCGGGATCGCCTTGACGCCCGGATCGTCCACGCAATTGATTGTCAATACGTCTGCTTTCGTGGCGTTCGGTACCGAGAATGTGCAGCCCGCCCAGTTCTTTGACTCCTTCGCCAAGCACAATATCGGTTCCACGTCCTGCCATATTGGTGGCAATGGTCACTTTCCCTTTTTGCCCGGCTTGTGCCACAATCTCTGCTTCTTGTTCATGATGTTTGGCATTAAGTACATTGTGAGGAATACGTTTTTTCTTTAAAAATTGTGATATTAATTCAGAATTTTCAATGGAAATGGTACCCACCAGCACAGGTTGACCGCTTTGATGTAATTCGGCGATGGCATCCACAATGGCATTGAATTTTTCTTGACGAGTACGGTAAATAAGATCCGAATAGTCTTTACGAACCATGGGCATGTTGGAGGGCATACTCACCACTTCAAGCCCGTAAATTTGTTGAAATTCAACGGCTTCGGTGTCGGCGGTACCGGTCATGCCGCTTAATTTTTCATAAAGGCGGAAATAATTTTGGAAAGTTACCGAGGCAAGAGTTTGATTTTCCGCAGCAATTTTAACGCCTTCTTTAGCTTCCAAGGCTTGATGCTGTCCATCGGAAAAACGTCGCCCGGGCATCAAGCGTCCTGTGAATTCATCAACAATAACAACTTGACCATCTTGAACTATGTATTCAATATCTTTACGAAATACCGAGTGCGCTTTTAATGCCTGCAAAATATGATGCTGGGCTGTGATGTTGGCAGGATCAAAAAGATTATCAATTCTAAGTAATTCCTCACAACTAGTAACACCGGCTTCGGTGAGCATGGCAGAGCGTGCTTTTTCATCTACGGTATAGTCTACATCTATTTTAAGTTGACGCACCACTTGATCAATAATTTGGTACTGACCCACAGACTCCTCAGAAGCACCGGAAATAATGAGCGGAGTACGAGCTTCGTCAATCAAAATGGAGTCAACTTCGTCCACAATGGCAAAATTATGTTTGCGCTGTACCAATTGTTCCATATAAAACTTCATATTATCACGAAGATAGTCAAAGCCAAATTCATTGTTGGTACCGTAGGTTATGTCGGCGGCATAGGCAGCCTTGCGCTCTTCGTCATCAAGACCGTGTACAATGACGCCCACCGAAAGCCCAAGGGCATTGTAAATTTCGCCCATCCATGCGGCGTCACGACGTGCAAGGTAATCATTCACGGTGATAACATGTACGCCTTCACCGGAAAGCGCATTTAAAACCACCGGAAGTGTGGCCACCAATGTTTTACCTTCACCGGTTTTCATTTCGGCAATTTTACCTTTATGCAAAACGATACCGCCAAGTAATTGTACATCATAATGTCGCATACCCAGCACTCGCTTGGAGGCTTCTCGTACCAAGGCAAAAACAGGTACCAAGACATCGTCCAAAGTTTTGGCACCGCTTTGAACTTCTTCCTTGATGGCACTTATACGTTCTTGCATTTGTTCAAGACTCAAGCTCTCCATTTCCGGCTCAAGAGCATTTATGGCTTGCACCTCCGCTCTTTTTCGTTTCAAATAACGTTCATTTTTACTGCCAAATATTTTTCTGAAAATATATCCAAACATGAAAACCTCACTGAATTTTATGTAATTTAAATTATAGCTCTGTTATATAAACAACAATGCAAGTAAAGACAGAGACTATATAGCAAAAGAACATCGCTGGCAATGGTAAGCACATCTCCATAAATATTCGACAAAAAAACGTCACTAAGTCATTAACTTGCAAGAAAATAATTAATTTTACGTATTTATAAAATATACCCTTTTGCTTAAAGTAAGCCATGAAATTGCTGTGTCAATAATGATATTTGAATTGAATTTCATAATCTTCTTGAGGCAAAAAGAATTTTTTGACATATGCAAAAAGTATAAAAGCATCGAAGCCGCTAAAATGTAACGCTTCGATGCTTTAAAAATAATATGAATTCATAATTTTAAATGTTTTGTCGGATAAAAACACACAATACAATGCAAATCTAAGAGGCAATTCCTGCACTTTCAATTTTACAGCGAGTAATACTTTCTGACGTCCTAAGCATTGCCTGCTTTTTTTCCTCCACTTCCCCAATACACATTGTGCGCTTCCACACGGTACACTTGCACACGATACATTTTACCCTTACTGCAGCGGGGGCAACCGTCGGTAACGAGCAAGCAATGCGGATCAAGCTCCAGCGCATCAATGCCGGCACTATGTAGTATTTCCGTAGCACGTCCTTGTTCCCAAACTATGGGGCTTCCGCATTTACCGCACTCGACAAAAAGTAGTTCAGGGTCGTAACCCTCTACATTAACGGTTGAAATTATTTTTTTGCCTTGTTGAATCGTATCCTTTTTCACTTTCTTAATCCTTATTTTGCACATTACAGAACTAAAATGTATCTGCTTTTTCTTATATGTAATACTAATTTGTTGATATGGCAAGTGTCTTGCTCATTTTAAAAATAATAGTTAGGGTACATCTATGAAAATGCGAAAACCCATTGGACTATTGTCCAAAGAATTACAAAATCAAATTGCAGCCGGAGAGGTGGTGGAAAGACCTGCCTCTGTGGTGAAAGAGCTTGTGGAAAATGCCCTAGATGCCGGAGCCACGCAAGTGGATATAATGCTTGAAAATGGCGGTCAAGGCTGCATACGTATTCAAGACAATGGACATGGTATTGCTGCCGATGAATTGCAACTTGCCGTAACCAGACATGCCACCAGTAAAATACAAAATCTCAACGACTTAACATCTATCTATTCTTATGGCTTTCGGGGTGAAGCTTTACCAAGCATTGCCTCGGTTTCACGCTTTTTCATTACCAGTGCCGTGGCAGAAAGCAATGGTATTGCCGATCGTTTGGAGGTGGAATACGGTCATGTACGCCAATGCACAAAAACTCCTTTATCGCAAGGTACCATCGTAGAAGTTTACGATTTATTTTCTAATATTCCTGCACGTTTAAAATTTTTAAAAACACCTGCTACCGAAAGTAAAAGAGCGCAAGAATGGCTTACACGTTTGGCTTTGGCAAAACCGGAAGTGGGTTTTAGTTTTAGCCTTGGCAGTCAAGAGTCACAACGCACGGTTTTTCGTTTTCCGTCCGGGCAAAGCCTTAAGGAGCGTCTTGGTGAAATTTGGCCACCGCTCATTATGGATGCTTTGCGTCCCTTTGATTTAACTTATAAAGATATACGTGCTTTTGGACTTACGGCATTACCGCAAGTGAGCCAGCCTCGAAGCGATCGCATGTTGTTTTATGTGAATGGGCGTGCGGTAAGTGATAAAACTTTGACCGCTGCTGTGCGTGATGCCTATAAAGGGCGTTTGACTACTAAGGACTTTCCACAAGTGATTTTATTTTTGGAAATGGACGGTGAAGAGGTGGATGTGAATGTGCACCCTGCCAAAACCGAAGTACGTTTTCGGGATACTTCGGCAATATTTTCTTGTGTGCGGCGTGCGGTGGATTCGGTACTTGAGGCAAGACCGCAAGTACAAACCGTTCAAGAAGAACCACATCGACCTCAAGGTTTTTGGGGGCGTATCGATGCTACAGGTATTATGGACGGTCAAAAAGTGAGTGCTTTGGAAGCAGAAGACTCCGTTTCGGTGATTTTTTCCGAAAATATACAGGAAATAAGCTCAGAAAACAATCTTGAGCGTAATAATCACAGCGTGTCGCATATTTCTTCAGATAATAGTGGCACGCAAAACTATAATTTTTCAGGATTAAAAGAAGAATCTGCACATTTTGGGCATGATCCTGAAAGCAATACCATTAGAGAAATCTATGGTACTAATCCACTAAAATCAACTGATATGCCGGATGTTTCTCACGTAGAATCTGCATCGATGCCATTTTCTTCGCATTCTACAGCACACAATGTAAAACCGGCTGTTTGCCAAAGCAGCAATCACCACGATCAGAGTATGCAAGGGGTTAAAAGTTTGCAGGGTTTGCAATACTTGGGGCAAGTGGCAAAGACGTATTTGGTGCTTAAAGATACCGGAGATAATTTGCTTCTTCTTGACCAACATGCCGCTCACGAGCGTATTCTTTATGCACGCCTTAAAGCTTCCAACATGGATAAGCAATATCTTATGACCCCCTTGGAAATGCCATTACACAGTTCAGAGCAAGAAAAAGCACAAGAAATATTTTTTTCACTGGAAAAATTAGGTTTTGAACTGGAAATTAAGGATTCTGCCTTGGTCATCAAAGCATTTCCCACCATGCTTACCATGGGAGATGCCAAAATTTTTGTACGGGATGCTTTGGCAGGACGTAAAGAGGATTTTTCTTCCATGCTCATTACTTTTTCTTGTAAAAACGCCATAAAGGCAGGGCAAGAACTTACTTTTGACGAGGCCATGGGACTTTTGGAACAATGGCTTGCAGTGCCTGAACGTGATTTTTGTCCGCATGGGCGTCCGGCATTATTGCGTTTTGGCGCAAGTGATTTGGAAAAACTTTTTAAACGAAAATAATTTAATTTTTAGTGTATAGCCAATTGATAATATTATGACAGAAAAAAAAGACTCTCCCCTTATAATACTTTTTGCCGTCTGTTCGGCACAATTTTTTATGCCTTTCATGGTGGCAGGGATGAATTCGCTCTTGCCTTCCATTGAAGAAAGTACCGGAGCAGGTGTACATAACCTTAGCCTCTTGACCACTTTTTACGTCCTTGGTTTGGTTATCGCTCAGCTTTGCGCCGGACGCATGGGAGACGTTTGGGGAAGACGCAGGGTTTTTCTTACCGGTTCTTTTGTCTTTGTGCTTACCAATATTATTATGGGTTTTATGGATAATATTTATGTGATGCAAGCTTTGCGACTTTTGCAAGGACTTGGAACGGCCATATTTTCTGCCAGCGGACTGGCGATTTTAGCTGTGAGTGCTCCTGACGGTAAACGAAGTCAATATGTTGCGTATTCTGCCACTGCCATTTATGTGGGTATTGCCTGCGGTCCGCCGGTGGCCGGCTTTATTGGCTCCGAACTTGGTTGGCAATGGCTTTTTTGGGGTACTGCCATAGCCGGCAGTTTAACGTGGGCTTTTATGCGTTTTGCTGTACATGAAGAATGGTACCAAGGAAAGGGAGAGCCTTTTAACTGGTTCGATGCCGGCGTTTACAGTCTCGGAATGACCTGCGTGGCATTTGGTTCCTCGCTTTTAAAAAATTCCATGGGCATGGGCATTGGTATTATTTTACTGGGTTTTTTATTTTTAGCTTTGTATATTCGCATGGAATTGAAAGCAAAGTACCCTTTGCTGGATGTAGCCTTGCTTGCACATAATAAAGTTTTTGCCCTTTCGTCTCTTGCCGCTTTCATCAACTACTCTTCTTCCTTCGGTATGGTAGTTTTTTTCAGTCTTTATTTGCAAGTGGTACGTGGCCTGAGTGTTGGACAAGCGGGAATGTATCTTTCTGTGCAATTTCTGGTACAAGCCATAACCAGCCCCATTGCCGGGCGTTTGCTCACTAAATATGGCGGCAGTAAAGTAAGTGCCGTGGGTATTGCCCTATGCGGACTTGGCTTGGTGGCTTCGGGATTTCTTACTAAAGACAGTCATATGCTATATTTTTTCTTGGCACAAATTTGCCTTGGAGTGGGGACGGGATTTTTTGCCGCTCCCAATACCACAGTGATTTTGGAGTCGGTGGATAAGGCGCATCTTGGTCAAGCAGCTTCCGTAGCCGGTACCATGCGTACCAGCGGCGCCTTGGTCAATACCGCCATTATCAGTATAACATTGGGCGTTTTTTTGGGAGATGCTCCGGTTACGGTGGATAATATTGATGCTTTTATGCAAAGTATGAAGGTGGATCTCATCCTTTTTGGGCTTTTGAATTTATTGGCCATTGGCTTTGCTTTGGCTCGTGAACGCTAGGTGCCATTTAAAATTTTAAATTGAAATACATTGAGTTTCTTGTAAAATATAAGGACTTAAGTTATGTTTTTATTATGGTAAATGAAAAAAAGCAAAACATTGAAAAATTTTCCCACGATGCACTTTATAAAAAATTTTTTAGTGATTCTACTATGGTTCGATCACTTTTGGAAGATTTTATTGTGGATGCATTGGCGTTAAATTTTGACTTCAATTCCTTAGAGCGAGTAAGTAGTTCTTATGTTTCTGATGATTTACGAGAAAGACACAATGATGTTGTGTGGAGGGTAAAACTTAATGATGATAAGAGTTATTCAAAGCAAGGTTCTTGGTGTTATCTTTATTTAATGTTGGAATTTCAAAGTACTATCGACTATTGGATGTCTGTACGTATACTTTCTTATACGGCATTGCTTTGGCAAGATTTAATACGGCAAAAAAAAATTAAAAGGGGTGAGTACTTGCCACCCATATTGCCCATCATTATATATAGTGGAGAAGGTAAGTGGACAGCAAAAACCAACGTTGCACAGCTTATGCTTCTAGATCTTGGTTCGCTTGCTAAATATCAACCAAGGCAAGAATATTTTGTCCTTGATGAAGCAGTACTCGGAGCCGCCAATAGCTCATATCGACATGGATTAACTTCATTATTACTGAGACTTGAAAAAGCGAAAGATCAAATAAGTGTCCAAAAACTGGGCAAGATGATAGTTACTGAGCTATTAAAACCGGAAAATATCCACATGCAAAAGCTTTTTTCGGAGTTATTTTCCATTGCCATGCACATGCATAAATACGAAGAACATACCAAAGAGTACGAAAATATAGCGGAGGAGTTTTCTATGTTATCAGAAAATATAGCATATATGGTTAGTCAATCTCATGTTGAGGGCGTAAAAATCGGCAAGCTTGAAGGCATGGAACTTGGCAAGCTTGAAGGCATGGAACTTGGCAAGCTTGAAGGCATAGAGCTCGGCAAGCTTGAAGGCATGGAACTTGGCAAGCTTGAAGGAATTCGGAATATGCTTA
>CAYJHV010000006.1:8172-16808 GCA_964369825.1 uncultured Desulfovibrionaceae bacterium
GAACTTGGCAAGCTTGAAGGAATTCGGAATATGCTTATACAGCTTATACACTTAAAATGGGGTGGCTCAGCATCTCAAGTTGTTGAAAAAATACAATATATATATTCTATCGAACAGTTAGAACATTTAAGCAAAGTTTTGTTGCAAATATCTGATCCGAATGATTTTGAAAAAGCGGTGGAAGCTGTTTTGTAGCAGCTTCACTTTTTGTCGATACTTACGTATTATGTAATTCATTACATTTTATTTAATAATTTTTTTAACATATGTTTTGCAGTAAGTCATACTGCTATATTACAATGGTTAGCGAAGGGGAAGAGAGTATGATTTCTAATATGGAATTTAAATCATTTATTGGCTTATTGCTCATAGTGAGTATTGGTTTTTTAATGCTCATCTTGCCTTTTTTTGGTATTATTTTTTGGGCGGTGGCAATATCTATTATTTTTTCCAAGTTACATGATTATATTCTGAAGTTGACCAATAGCCCCAATTTTTCGGCATTGATTACCCTTTTTGTGACTATTGTCATTGTTGTTTTTCCTTTTTTGTTTATGGCCAGTGAATTTTTAAATCAAGGTCTTGCTCTCTATGAAGGTTTGACCAGCGGTAAAGTGGATATAAATACTTATTTTGAAAAAATAAAAACATCTTTCCCCATTATCCAAGAATATATGACTAAATTCAAAATTGATCCTCAAGGCATACAAGAAAAAGTTGCTGAGGCTTTTATTTTTATTTCCAAATTTGTGGGACAACAAGCTGTTGCCATAGGCACACAAACTATTAATATTGTTGCTGAGATTGGTTTATTACTCTATGTTTCATTTTTTGCTTTAAGAGATAAAAAACAGATTATTTCCTTATTGCACAAGGCACTTCCGCTTGGTGATCGTCGAGAAGAGCTTTTATTTCAAAAAATTTCTGAAGTAACCAAAGCCACGGTCAATGGTAGTTTGGTGGTGGCTTTGGTGCAAGGCTTTTTAGGCGGTCTTATTTTTTGGTTTCTCGACGTTCAGGCTCCAATCCTCTGGGGCGGGGTTATGACTTTACTTTCCCTTGTACCGCTTATCGGTGCCGGTCTTGTGTGGGCACCGGTAGCCATTTACTTTTTTGCCACAGGAGAAATACAATCAGGTATTATTTTAGTGGTTTTTGGAGTGGGTGTTATTGGGCTTGTGGACAATATTTTGCGCCCCATTCTTGTGGGAAAGGATACCCGTTTACCTGATTATTTAGTTTTACTTTCAACTCTTGGCGGTTTTGCGCTCTTTGGAATGAATGGCTTTATTATCGGTCCTTTATTGGCAGTACTCTTTATTACTTGCTGGAGCATTTTCATGAAGGAGTACAATTTTGAAACAGATAGAGAGCTTAGCGACGAAGGACTTATTTTAGAGGATAGCCCGCAAGTGGTCTTGGTAAAAAATGAAACTAACGTGGTTAATATTACTATTAATGAAGATGATGAGCTTGCCAACGATATTGTGGAACATATGGACAGAAAAAAATAATATTTTTTGCTTTATATTTTTTCTGAGACCTCTGCGAAAAAAGTGCGTAGCGGTCTCATTCCAATTCTATAAGTCATATTAACGCAAATTGAACTTAAGAATTGAAATTAAATTTTTAATAACAAATAGAGGATTTTTAATGGATATGCAAAAAGATGTTGGCTCCCAAGAATCAAACGATTTGCCGCTTTCTTATGCTCGAACGCTTTCGTGGCTATCTTTTATTCTCATCTTGACATCAAGTTTATTGCTCTCCATATTTATCGCCAATAGTGCGCGTGAAAATTTACTCACAAAACATGAAGAGTTCGCAAATTTATTGGCAAAAAATCTAAATCATCAAATTTACCAGCGCTTTACCTTGCCAACGGTTCTAGCTTACGGGCGAATTGCATTAAAACAGCCTGTTCAATATGACAGACTTGATAAGATTGTGCGCTCTGTCATGCATGGACTTAAAATTGAACGATTTCGCATTTATGACTTTGGGCGTATTGTCGCTTACTCTACAGACAACGAAGATCTCGGGCGCAGTGGACTTGCACCTTTGGCGGTGGAAGATGCCCTAAAAGGTGAAGATACCACTGCTGAGCTCATCAGCACCTTTCCCATGTGGCAAGCGCCTTTTCGTCTGCCATTAAAACCTGAATCCTTTGTTTTGCGTACCATTTACCCCCTCACGGGACAGACACGTAATGAGGATGGTAGTATGACCAATCATGTTATGGGGGTTTTAGAGCTAAGCCAAGATATTACCGAAGACTATGAATCTGTTTTAGCATTTCAAGGCCTCATCGTGGTGACATGTTTATTTTCTTCAGTTGTTCTCTTTGTATTTTTAATGGTGGTCATTAGACGTGCCGAAAGTGTGCTTGCCAGCAGAGTGGCAAAAAGTAAGGCTTTGGAAGATGAATTGCACAGCAAAGAGAAACTTGTGAGTATGGGCAGAGTTATTTCCAGTATTGCTCATGAGCTACGTAATCCTCTGGGAATTATTCGCTCAAGTTCTGAGTTTTTACTCAAAAGACAAAAAGAAAAAAATAATGATGTGGCTTCTCAGCGCATACTGGGTGCAATTTATGATGAATCTTGCAGATTGAGTAAAACTATCAATGATTTTTTAGATTATGCCAGACCTCGCCAATTACATGATAAGCCGGTGAGTATTAATAATGTTTTGGATGAAGTCATGGCATTTTTGGAAGGAGAATTTGCCCGCTGCCAAGTAATTATTGAGCGAAACGTGGAAGAAGAACTTGTAGTTATTGGAGATAAAGATTTGTTGTATCGTGCTTTTTATAATATTTTGGTCAATGCTCAACAAGCCATTGACGGTCCCGGCTTTATTACCATCTTTGGTAAAAAAACTTCTGACGACCACATACAACTAAACTTTACCGATTCAGGACCCGGTTTTCCCGTTGACAGCATGGAAAATATGTTTGACCCCTTTTATACCACAAAAGATAATGGAACAGGTCTTGGTTTAGCCATTGTCAAAAGTATAATTACAAGTCATAATGGTGACATATTCATTCAAAATACGCCGGAAGGTCATGCCGAAGTGTGTATTGATTTTATGACTGCCAAAAAATAAATTTTTAAAAGCATTGCGAGAGCAAGGGCATTACAAAAGGAACAACATGAACGATAAAGCTCATATACTTATAATTGATGATGAAAAAAATTATCTTTTGATTTTAGAAACCCTATTACTTGATGCGTCATATAATGTGACTGCCATTAATGACCCTGAAACTGCATTAACTTTTTTGGAAGATTCTGAGGTTGATGTTATTATAACAGATATGAAAATGCCTCGCCTTACAGGTAAAGACGTATTGGAGCGGGTGAAAAAAAATTGGCCGGATATTCCGGTACTGATTATGACCGCCTTTGGGAGCATTGAAAGTGCCGTTGAGGTTATGCGTTATGGAGCTTTTGACTATATAACCAAACCTTTTGCCAATGATGAATTGTTGCTTTCCTTGCATAATGCGGTAGAACTTTCCACAGCGCATCGGCAATATCGCCTTTTGCAAGAGGCCATGGAAATTCGCTATGGAACACATCAAATTATAGGCAGAAGCAGGGGAATACGTGATGTCTTTAGCATGATTGACAGAGCTGCCCCCAGTAAGTCAACTGTTCTGATAACAGGCGAATCCGGTACCGGTAAAGAATTGGTGGCAAGAGCCATTCATGTGACCTCACCACGCAAAGACGGTCCCTTTATTTCGGTGAATTGTATGGCACTCAATCCCGGTGTTTTGGAAAGCGAACTTTTTGGGCATGAAAAAGGATCTTTTACCGGAGCTGTGGCCATGAGGCGAGGACGTTTTGAGCAAGCCAGCGGCGGTACCCTTTTTTTGGATGAAATTGCCGAGCTTACACCGGATTTACAAGTAAAACTCTTACGTGTGTTGCAAGATAAAAAATTTGAGCGTGTTGGCGGCGACGAGCAAATAGAAGTGGATATTCGTGTGGTTGCGGCCACCAATAAAAGCTTGCCGCAGCTTGTGGAATCAGGGAAATTTAGGGATGATTTATTTTATCGCCTCAACGTGGTGGAAATTCATCTTCCGCCTTTACGGGAAAGACGAGAAGATATTCCACTTTTAGTGGCACACTTTGCCAATTCCTTTGCCCAAGAAAATGAAATCAAAGCAAAAACCTTTAATACCGGCGCCTTAAATTATCTGGTTGCATATGAATGGCCGGGCAATATACGTCAATTACAAAATGTTGTGGAGCGTTGCACCGTACTCGTACAGTCAGAGAATATTGATGTGGAAAATTTACCACCGGAAATTCGTGATGAAGAAGCTCAGTACAAAAGTGCGGTGGATTTACTTCCGGTGCAACTTGACCTAGGAGATACCTTGGAGAAGATTGAGGCCGCACTTATTAGACGAGCCTTGGTCAGAACAGATTTTGTACAAGTAAAAGCTGCGGACTTACTGGGTATTTCCAAAAGTTTATTACAGTATAAGCTAAAGAAATATAGCATAGCCGGGCATTAAAATATTCTATTGTCGTGAGTCAGTTGTTAATAGTGCCTTGCTTTATTCAAAAGTAATGATTTGAAATTTGAATTACAGGCTTATTTTGAATTTTAGAGTGAATAGTTTGTAGTGGGCAGTGGTTAGTGGATGTAGGTGCTTCGCACACATAACAACAAATAATAAACTGTAATATTAGATATTTTCTAAAATATTTTTTTATTTGTGCGCAAAGCGCTTACCATAACTGACCACTAATCACTGACCACTAACCACTTAAAAATTACATTTAATCACAGAATTCTATGGTTAAACGTTAGTTTTTAGACGAAGCAAGTTAATAGAATAAAATAAAACAATTTTTTAGTTAGTCGTCACTGGGGAACATGATAATATCTTAAAATAAACTATTTTTTAATTAAAATATACAAATAAAAATACCGGAAATAAGGGCATAAAATGCACTTTTCCGGTATTTTTATATTGAGTCTATAAAATCTTGACAAAACTTTTTATAAAGCATAGAAAATTGCAAATGAATTGCAAATTCATTTGAATAGAAGGACTCATTATGAATCGCTACGCTACCAGTCAAAGAAAAAATTTATTGGAATTTTTGGAAAAAAACCCACATGCTTCTTTTTCGGTAAAACAAATTAAAGATAATATTGGCGCAGTTGGCATAAGTACCAGCGCAGTATACAGAAACCTTGCACTTCTTGAAAAAGACGGATTGCTCCAAAAAATATACGTTTCAAACAAAAAAGAGGTAACGTATCAATATATCGGTTCCGGGCAGTGCGCTGATCATATACATCTTGTGTGTGAAAAATGTAAAAAAAGTTCGCACTTTGAAAAAAATTTTTCTGATACCATTGTGAAAAATGCCTTTGAACTTTCCGGTTTTACGGTAAACACACAGAAAACTTTCATTTGTGGACTTTGCAGTTCCTGCACAACACACTGTAAAGACAAATAGATTTTAGGAGAAAAATATGAAAAAAATAAATTATGTTCTTATATTGGCAATGATGCTCGTTATGGCAAATGTCTCAACTTCCTCAGCTATTGAAGAACAAGCAAAAAAAACGCAAAAGGATAAAATAGAGATTGTGGTCACAACTTTCCCCATATATGATTTTGTACGAGAAATTATAGGAAAGGGAAATACAAATTTTAATGTGAAAATTATCATAGATAATGGTATTGATTTACATAATTTTCAGCCCTCAACAGAGGATATTGCCAATATTTCCAATGCCGATGTTTTCATTTACAATGGCGGTGAGTCTGACCTTTGGGTAAAAAAAATTCTGACACAAGCCATGAATAAAAACATGAAAGTTATTAGCATCATGGATTCCTTGGGTGATAAGGTAAAAGAAGAGCTTATTGTGGAAGGCATGGAAGAGCATAGCCATGCCGGACATGCTCACCATGGTCATAAGCATAATGAACATAAGCATCATGGGCACAAAGGGCATAGTCATGCCGGTCATGAAAATTGTGAGCACGGGCACGAACATGACGAAACAATTTATGATGAGCATGTATGGCTTTCGCTGAAAAATGCCGTGCTTATTGTTAAAAATATTTCCAATGAATTACAAGCTCTTGACAGTGTAAATGCTGCAAATTATGAAAGTAACACCAAGAGTTATATAGATAAATTAAATGAGCTTGATGTCAAACATACAAAACTTTTACAAAGAACCAGAAAGAAACATATGGTGCTTTTTGCCGACAGATTTCCATTCCGATATTTAATGGACGATTACGGTATTGCGTATTATGCTGCTTTTCCTGGTTGCTCTGCCGAAACCGAAGCCAGTTTTGAAACGGTTATTTTTTTGGCAAAAAAAATTAATGAATTAAACCTTAAAAATATATTTATTATCGACAATAGTACGAATAATATAGCTAAAACCGTTATTCAAAGCAGTAATAATAAAGACGCAAATATTCTTTCACTTAATTCACTTCAAACAGTGACTGCCAAGGAACTGGAGGAAGGCGTAAGTTATCTTGCTATTATGGAAGAAAATCTCTTAAAATTACATAAAGCATTGGAACAGTAAATTATGCAGCAAATTATTTGCAAAAATTTAACTGTGGGCTATGACAAAGTTGCAGTGCAAAAGCATATTAATTTAAGTATAAATAAAGGGGATTTTTTAGCAGTTGTAGGTAATAACGGCACAGGAAAAACTACATTTATGCATACCTTGCTTGGACTATTGCAGCCCTTAGAGGGTTCAATAGAATTAAGCGACGGCTTAAAATTTAATGATATTGGGTACCTTCCGCAGCAGACACAAAGGCAAAAAGATTTTCCGGCTTCGGTGTGGGAAGTGGTACTTTCCGGACACATCAACAAGCATGGATTGCGCCCATTTTATAATAAAGCTGAAAAAGATAAAAGCCAAGAACTTCTTGAAAAAATTGGTATTTCACATTTAAAAAATATTTCTTACAGCAAGATTTCCGGAGGTCAACAACAACGTGTTCTTCTGGCAAGGGCTTTGTGTGCTTTGAGTAAAATCATCTTTCTTGATGAGCCAACTTCTGCCCTCGACCCCGACTCCACAGCGGAAATGTATCATTTACTCAGTGATCTAAATAAAGAAGGTTTGACCATCGTCATGATCACCCACGATATACATAATTCGTTGACCAATGCCACAAAAGTACTTCTTTTTGACCATGGGGTTAGTTTTATGGATAAAGAAAAGTACATTTCAAAAATCAGCAACTGTATACATTATACCGCCAAGGAATGATAACATAAAATGCTTGAAGAACTTACTCTCTACTTTTCTTATCCTTTCGTGATTTATGCCTTTATTGTGGGCGTACTTATGGCTTTGTGTTCAGCCCTTATCGGTACCAGTTTAGTTTTAAAAAGACTATCCTTCATCGGTGACGGCTTGTCGCACATCGCCTTTGGTGCCATAGCCATAGCCTCGGCATTAAAGCTAAGCAATAACACCATATTAGTTTTTCCGGTAACGGCACTTTCCTCCCTTTTACTTTTGCGCTCAGGAGAAAACAAAAAAATTCATGGAGATGCTGCCATTGCCATGATGAGCGTAGGTTCACTTGCCATAGGTTATATGATATTAAATATTTTTCCCACAAGCTCAAATATTGCGGCAGACGTTTGTACTGCATTATTTGGTTCCACCTCAATTTTAACGCTTACCCCCACAGATGTTTGGGTTTCACTCATTTTATCCATCTTTGTTATTGTTGTATTTGCTTTGTTTTATTATAAAATATTTGCGGTCACCTTTGACGAATCATTTGCGAAAGCTACAGGCCTACCCACAAAATTTTACAATCCATTGCTTGCCATCACCATTTCTGCCGTCATTGTTGTGGCCATGAACCTTGTGGGATCCTTGCTTATTTCTGCTTTAGTGGTATTTCCGGCACTTTCTTCCATGCAACTTTTCGGAAGCTATAAAAAAGTGGTGTGGTCATCCATTTTTATCGCAATCATTTGCGCAGCTATAGGTATGCTCAGCTCCATTTTATATGGTACTCCGGTGGGCGCAACCATTGTTATTGCCAATATTTTTGTATTTTGCTTTGCCTATATTTTAGCAAGAATTTTTGTCATGCTTCAAAGGTAAAGTTTAGTTTTTACATTACTTGAAATCTATTTTTACCATTTTTGTGTTGTCAACTAAAACTACTATAATATCTTTAAAATTTTGTTAGTCGTCACAGAAAAATCGTTTTTTAGCGTCATAAAAATGCCGAAAAAGTGTATCCTATGCCCTTATATTCGGCATTTTTATTTGTATAATTTAACTAAAAAAAGACCTCTAATGCATTGTCATTTTTATAAACAGCTTTGGCTTTATATGTTCATATATTTCAAGCCTATCAACACATTGCAATTCAAGTCTGCCAATATTTTCTTTAGAAACCTGTGTGTAATATGGCGCATAATGATTCAAGTAATTATGAATAATTTATTTATTGAATATTTATTAAGATATGTTTATGACATGCAGTCATAGTTGAAAAAGATTTACTGTGAGAAGTCAGCAGAAGCCATAGTGCCTTGCTTTATTCAAATATTAAGGAAACACTGATTAATTCAGTTTTAAAT
>CAYJHV010000007.1:0-16750 GCA_964369825.1 uncultured Desulfovibrionaceae bacterium
GATGAAAATTCTAGTATGTTACATATAGAACAAGGTCGGAAAAAATATAAAATACCCATCAACGATGTTGAATGGTTTCAAGAATTTTCTGTTTTTCCCGAAGATAATTGTATTATATGGTCTGGGGATTTTTTGTTGGACATTTTAGATAAAGTTTCTTTTTGTATCAATGATGATGAAACAACAGATGCTCTTTCTTGTTTAAATATAAAACCTATTCCCAAGGAAAATCCCGAAGAAAATTGTATAGAAGCTTGTGGCTTAAATGGTCATCAATTTGCAATGTATTCTTTTGTAAATGAGGATTTGTTTAATCTTTTACCGGAAAATGGTATTTTGATTCAAAAAAAATATGTTGCTGAATTAAAAAAGTGGCTCATTAGCGATGAAATTGAATTTAATATTACAGATAAGCGAATTTATTTACGAACATTGAAAGGAGAATTTTTATCTTTACCTCGTGTAGTTTATGATTATCCTGATTATTTAACTTTTTTAAATGATGCACTTCAAAGTGTAAATAGTTTGAAAATAAATAGAAAAGAATGTGCTGACGCTTTAGGAAGATTAATTATTTTTAACACAAAAAATATGCTCTATACTAATTTTGCTTTAGATAATGGTGAAGCAATCTTAAGTGTACAAGGTCAAGAGATTGGTTCTGCTGTGGAAAATTTATCTATTCAATATACCGGTAACGTAAAAAATGTAGCTTTCCCCACTAAGAATCTTTTTGATATTTTAAATCATTTTTTATCTTTGGAATTACAATTGCGTCTTTCTGAAGATAATGGACCATGTGTCATACAAGGCGATGAAGATAAGGATTATCTTATAATTCTTATGCCCATTCAAATTAGTACCGTAAATTATTATGAAGATGAGGATATTGTATAATTATGAATAATGAAAATTTAGAAAATACTCCTAAATATGATCCTAATTCCATAAAGGTACTTAAAGGTCTTGATGCGGTTCGAGAAAGACCTTCCATGTACATTGGTTCCGTGGATACACGTGGTTTACACCATCTTGTATATGAGGTTGTAGATAACTCAGTTGACGAGGCCATGGCCGGCTTTTGTACTCAAATTCAAGTTATATTGCACGTGGATAACAGTGTTACCGTGCGTGATAACGGACGTGGAATTCCTGTGGGTATACATCCTGAAGAGGGGATTCCGGCGGTACAGGTAGTTTTAACTGTTTTACATGCCGGGGGAAAATTTGATAATGAATCATATCAAACTTCCGGCGGTTTACATGGTGTTGGTGTATCTTGTGTTAATGCTTTATCAGAATCTTTGACGGTAACAGTTTGTAGGGAAGGTTTTCGTTATAAACAAAATTATGCTCGCGGTATTCCACAAGATGAACTTACCAAAGGAAATGAGACATCACAGCGAGGAACAACTATTCGCTTTAAACCCGATGAAACTATTTTTGAAGTTTCGGAATTTTCTTATGATATTTTGCGTAAACGCTTTGAAGAGTTAGCTTATCTTAATAAGGGTTTGGAAATAGAATGCATTGATGAGCGTACTGATGAAAAGCATACTTTTTTTGCGGAAGGCGGTATCAAGCAATTTGTTTCGGATTTAAATTCCGGTGAAAATGGAATACATTCTGTTATCGACACAGATGGTACGCATGAAAAAGTGCATGTGGAATTTGCTATTCAATATAATTCTTCATATAAGGAGAATGTACTAACTTTTGCCAATAATATTCGCACAAAAGAAGGTGGAACCCATTTGATGGGTTTTAGAAATGCTCTTACTCGTGCCATTAATACTTATATAAAAAATCAATCTGATTTAACAAAAAAACTTAAAGGTGCTTCGCTTTCAGGTGATGATGTGCGAGAGGGTTTAACGGCGGTTATCAGTGTTAAATTGCCAAATCCTCAATTTGAAGGGCAAACAAAAACTAAATTGGGAAACAGTGAAGTTGCCGGTATTGTTTCCACCTTGGTTTTTGATAAACTTACACAATATTTTGAAGAAAACCCTAAAGATATTCGGTTAATTGTTGATAAAGCTATTGATGCCTCAAGAGCAAGGGATGCTGCTCGTCGTGCCCGGGAATTGGTAAGACGTAAAGGGGTTTTGTCTGATAATTCTTTGCCCGGAAAATTGGCAGATTGTCAGAGCAAAGATCCTGCTATTTCTGAAATATTTATTGTGGAGGGTGATTCTGCGGGCGGTTCGGCTAAACAAGGAAGAAATCCTAATAATCAAGCTATTTTGCCTTTACGTGGTAAAATTTTGAACACTGAAAGAACACGTTTTGATAAAATGCTTGCCAACAAAGAAGTTAAAGCTCTTATTACTGCCATGGGAGTTGGAATTGGTAAGGATGATATTGATTTAAGTAAATTGCGCTACCATAAAATTGTGATTATGACTGATGCTGATGTGGACGGTGCGCATATCAGAACTTTGCTTTTAACTTTTTTCTTCCGTCAATATCAAGAGCTTATTGATAATGGATATTTGTATATAGCTCAACCTCCTTTGTATCGAGCACATAATTCACGTTTTGAAAAATTTATCAAAGATGATACAGAACTGAATGAATTTCTTTTGAAGAGAATTTCTGAAGATGCCAGTATAATAAGTTCCGATGAAAGAATTTTTTCCGGAAAAGAGTTAATCGTTTTAATGCAAGATATTGAAAAATTACAATTAAAAGTGAAAGATGCCGAAAATACCGGCATTGGGCGTGACCTTTTCATGACTTTTTTGGAATATGACAAAGCCTTAAAACCTGAAGACTTGAATGAAAATGTGGATAATTCTTTGTTGCAATGGTTTAGTGAGCAAGGGTATTCCGTTACTTTTGATAAAGAAATACAATTTGAAGGTGATGAACGATATTTTGTAACCTTTGAAGATAGCAATCAGCATAGGATACGCCGACCCACAGAATTTTTTGCATCACGACTTTTTAAACAATCATGGAATTTATTTAATATTATACGTAATAATTACGGAACTCATGATTTTGGTTTAGTTTTAAAAGGTGAACAAAATAATTATGCGGATATTTTTTCTCTCTTCAATGCAACATTGGATGCTGCAAGGCGTGGAATAAATATTCAGCGTTATAAAGGTCTTGGTGAAATGAATCCAGAACAGCTTTGGGTAACCACCATGAATCCTGAAAATAGAGTGCTTTTACAAGTAACGATTGATGATGCCGGAGAAGCTTCCGATACTTTTGAAAAACTTATGGGTGATAGGGTAGAGCCAAGGCGTGAATTCATTGAACGCAATGCGCTTTCAGTTCAAGATTTAGATATTTAATTGTAATTTTAAGTGATTAAAAAATCGCATTGCGGTTTTAAGATATTTTTTTAACATTTGTTTATTTTACGAAAGTGAGGATATATGTCAGACCAAGATCAAATCAGTATTGAGAAAGAACTACGAAAATCATATCTTGAATACTCACTTTCAGTTATCATAGGGCGTGCCATACCTGATGCCAGAGATGGATTAAAGCCGGTACACAGGCGCATAATGTTTGCGCAATATGAATTGTCAAATACCTACAACAGACCACATAAAAAATCTGCTCGTATAGTGGGTGACGTTATCGGTAAATATCATCCTCATGGCGACTCCGCTGTGTATGATGCTCTCGTGCGTATGGCACAAGAATTTTCCATGCGAGACCCGCTTATTGACGGTCAAGGTAACTTTGGTTCCATTGATGGTGATGCGGCTGCGGCTATGCGTTATACGGAAGCTCGTATGTCACGTCTTGCCGGTGAATTTTTAGGTGATTTAGATAAAGAAACAGTTGATTTTAGACCAAACTATGACAATACTTTACAAGAGCCTGCTGTTTTACCCACAAAAGTACCTAATTTGCTTTTAAATGGTTCACAAGGTATTGCGGTTGGTATGGCAACAAATATTCCACCGCATAATTTAGGTGAACTTTCCGATGCTTTATTGCATTTATTGGCAAATCCTGAATGCAGTATTAAAGATTTAACTGAATTTGTGAAGGGTCCGGATTTTCCCACTTATGGTTTTGTTTATGCCGGTCAAGGTCTACACGATGCCTATCATACCGGACGTGGTACCGTTAAAATTCGTGGTAAAGTGGAGATTGAAGAGCGTAAAAAAGGTTTTCAATCTATCATTATCAGAGAAATTCCATACGGCTTGAATAAATCAAATTTGGTTGAAAAAATTGCCGCTCTTGTTCATGAGCGTAAAATTGATGGTATTTCTGATTTACGAGACGAATCAGACCGCAAAGGTATTCGCATTGTTGTGGAGTTAAAGCGTGGAACAATACCTGAAATTGTAATTAATTCTTTGTATAAATTTACACCTTTAGAAACTTCTTTCGGAATTAATATGCTGGCGGTTGTAGACAATAGACCACAACTGCTTAATTTAAAAACAGCATTACGTTGCTTTTTAGATCATCGTCGTGATGTTATTGTAAAGCGAACTCGTTACGATTTGGGAAAAGCTGAAGCAAGAGCGCATATTTTAGAAGGTTTGCGCATTGCTTTAGATAATATTGATGAAATTGTTGCTTTGATACGAGCTTCTGCCACTCCGGAAGATGCTCGTAAGTCATTGATGCAACGCTTTGAGCTTACTGAAATTCAAGCCAAAGCTATTTTGGAAATGCGTTTGCAACGCCTAACCGGTTTGCAACGTGATGAGCTTTTAGCGGAATATAAAGATATTTTACAGAAAATTGAATATTTTCGTTCTATTTTAAATAATGTTGAAGTTTTAAGAGGTGTTATTAAAGAAGAAATAACCCACATTAAAGATACTTTTTCTACCAAAAGACGCACAGAAGTTTTGGTGGAAGAATTGGTGGGTATTGATATTGAAGATCTTATTCCCGATGAGGAAGTTGTTTTTACACTTTCTCGCCGTGGTTATATGAAGCGTACCACTCTTGATAATTATCAGCAACAAAAGCGAGGCGGAAAAGGTATTGCTGCCTTGCATACTTCCGACGATGATTATGTACAAGAATTTTTAACTACAACAAATCATCAGTATTTATTACTTTTCACCAATAAAGGACGTATGCATCAAATTAAGGTGCATCAAGTGCCTGAAGGTAGTAGAACTGCTAAAGGTATGCATATTGCGAACTTATTACCCATGGATGAAAATGAATGGGTAACCACTGTTTTGGCAGTGAGAGAGTTTTCAGAAAACAAACATTTTCTATTTGTTACAAAACGTGGCATGGTAAAACGTTCTTCGGCATCTCTGTATGCCAGAAGTCGTAAAACGGGACTTATTGCCGTTGGCTTAAAAGATGATGATGAATTGGTGGTGGTTCGTCCTGTTCGAGATGATTCTCATATAGCCTTAGTAACGTCAAAAGGATTTTCCATTCGTTTTTCATGTCAGGATATTCGTTCCATGGGAAGAGCTGCAACCGGGGTTAAAGGTGTTGCATTACGCAAAGATGATATTGTAGTTGCTTGTGTAATTTTGAAAAATGATGATCAAACTACTGAAATTATGTCAATTTCAAGTAATGGTTATGGTAAAAGAACAAGAGTGGATTTATATCGTCTGCAATCAAGAGGCGGTAAGGGTATTATTAATTTTAAAGTAACTTCCAAAACCGGAAATGTTGTCGGTGCCATGCCTGTTCACGATGAAGATGGACTTGTGCTTTTAACTTCTACCAATAAAATTGTGCGTATAGGTGTAGAAGATGTTCGTTCAAAGGGTAGGGCGACCATGGGAGTTATGCTGGTACGCCTTGATGCCGGGGCAACGGTTGTCGGTTTTGACCGTGTGGACGAAGGTGGGATCAATAAAAAAGAAGATGAATTTGATCAAGATGAAACTCCAGATGTTAATGGTGAAAATAATTTAGCGACAGAATTAAATAATAATGAATTGCCCCAAACGCCTGATGATGACGAAAGTGAGGGCACAGAGGAAGAATAGTGTTTATTCTAAGATTTTTTATATGCCTTTGTATATGTTTTGTATATATTTTTTCATATGACAGCATGGAAAAGGATAATGAATTCAGTAAGTGCCAAAAGGCTTTTGATGCCGGAGCTTGGATTAGTGCCGAAAGGTTACTGACTGAATATTTGCGCAAAGAAGTAAATGCTGAAAGAAGTTGGCAAGCTTGGCTTTTACTTATAAGACTAAGCCGTAAAACTAATATGAGTAATGAAATTACGTTAAATTATTTGAATGATATGCTTAACGATTTTAATAATAATGCTGAAAAGCGTAAATTTATACTTGCTCAAATTGCTTTTATAAAAGAAAATCTTAATGATACTATAGGTGCCATAGAGGTATGGGAGAAATACTCCGCTCTTGATAATGTGACTCCTGATGAATTATTTGTAGCTTATAAACACCTTATTAGACATTATTTTCGTTTGGGTAAATTTGAAGATGTTGAAATAATATTGACAGATTGTTCGGTTTTGCCCATTGCTCCTCAAAAAACAGCCTATTGCGTTTATAACTTAGCTGATTTAAAAGCCGGTCTTGATGAATTGGATGAATCAGAAAATTTGTTGCTTTCTTTATTTGATTTAGATTTGGACGATTATACAAAAGCTCAAGCATCTTTTTTATATGCCGATATATTAGAACAAAAGAAGAAATATAAAGATTCATTGAAATATTTTGTACAATCAAAAGATAATTATGGTAATAAAGAGGTAGTAGCGTTAAGAATTGCCTCCCTAAAAAAAAGATTAAAAATAAAGTAATTTTTTAAGAAGGAAATTTTATGATTCATCACGATTGTGGACTTATGGGTATTTCAAATCATGAGGAAGCAGCGCGACTTACCTACTTTGGTTTGTATGCACAACAGCATCGAGGTCAAGAAAGTGCCGGAATAGCTACTTATGACGGCATAAAAATACATGAACATAAGGGAATGGGTCTTGTTCCCGATGTTTTTTGTGAAAATGATTTTGTTAAGTTAAAAGGAAGATCTGCCATTGGGCATGTGCGCTATAGTACCGCCGGAGTTTCGCAATTACGCAATGCGCAACCTTTTGTTGTGAATTTTCAAGGTATGAATATTAGCCTTGCTCACAATGGAAATTTAGTAAATACTCACCAATTACGTACTAAATTAGAGAAAAGAGGCGTTATTTTTCACGCCAGTAATGATTCGGAGATTTTTGTTCATCTTCTTGTGCGTGCATTGCGGAAAAATTCATTGGAAGATGCATTGCGTTATGTTTGTTCCAAAGTGCAAGGTGCTTATTGTTTACTGGTACAAGTCAACGGAAAAATGGTGGCCATACGTGATCCCTATGGTTTTCACCCTTTAAGTATGGCAAGCTTGGACGGAAGTATTGTTTTTGCTTCCGAAACGTGTGCCTTTGATCTTTTGGAGGCGAAATTTATTCGTACCGTTGAACCCGGTGAAATGGTTATTGTTGAAGGAAATACTGTTCAAAGTAAATTTATTTTTAGCAAAACTTTACCTAAACCAAAATTTCCGAAACAATGCATTTTTGAGCTGGTGTACTTTGCAAGACCGGATTCCAATATTTTTGATGAAAATGTATATTTGGCACGTAAGCGTATGGGGTGGCAACTGGCGCATGAATCTACGCCCGATGTGGACTTTGTTATGCCTTTTCCTGATTCAGGTGTTTATTCCGCCGTTGGGTTTGCACAATGTGCGGAGCTTCCGTATGAACATGCCATGATTAGAAATCACTATGTGGGGCGAACTTTTATTCAACCAACACAAAGTATGAGAAATTTTTCTGTACGTATAAAAATTAATCCTGTTCATGAAATGATTGAAGGAAAACGCATTTGCATTGTTGATGATTCCATTGTACGTGGAACCACCATGACCACAAGAGTTAAAAAGTTGCGAGATCTTGGAGCAAGAGAGGTACATATTAGAATTTCTTGTCCTCCGGTTAAATTTCCTTGTTATTATGGTATTGATTTTGCTTCAAAAGGTCAGTTGGTTGCGGCAACACATAGCATTCCTGAAATTAAGAAATTGCTAAATGTTGACTCCATACATTATTTGAGTCTAAAAGGTTTACTGCGTTCAGTAAACCATGAAAATCATTATTGTACTGCCTGTTTTACCGGTGAGTATCCCATACGATGTACCGATGCCGAAATGGGTTGTTTAACACTTAACGATAGTTGTGCTTCAAGATAAGTATTACAAGGAATTATATATGAATTTGCAAAGTATTAAAGGTTTTGCCGATCTTTTTTTCCCGCACAGTTCTCAATTTACCCACATTGAACAAGAGGCTCGAAAAGTTTTTTCTCTTTTTGGTTATGATGAATTGCGTACACCCATTGTGGAATTTACGGAACTTTTTGCTCGTAGCATCGGTTCTGAAACAGATGTAGTACAAAAAGAAATGTATACCTTTTCTGACAGAAAAGATCGTTCCTTAACCTTACGTCCCGAAGCTACTGCCGGTGTTATGCGTGCCTATATTCAATCTTCTTTGTATGCCAAAGAAAGTGTAAGCAAGCTGTTTACGTATGGTCCCATGTTTCGCTATGAGCGTCCACAAAAAGGGCGTATGCGTCAATTTCATCAAATTAATTGTGAATGTCTTGGCGCAGATTCGCCGCACGTAGATGCGGAAATAATCGCAATGCTATTGCTGTTTTTGAATAATATTGGCATTACAGATACAGAATTACAAATTAATACTTTAGGTTGTCCTGAGTGTAGACCGCAATATCGCAATCAACTTTATGATTATTTGGCATCATTGGATTCAAGTGCTTTGTGTGAAGATTGCAGGCGTCGGCTTGAAACAAATCCTTTACGTGTGCTTGATTGTAAAATGCCTTCGTGCCAAGAGCATACAGCCCTTGCTCCTCGAATCGATGAATATACTTGTATTCCTTGTGCCGGGCATCATACCACTGTCCTCCACCTTTTGGATAAGTCAAATATTTCTTATGTGCGCAATCCACGTTTGGTGCGTGGGCTTGATTATTATTGTCGCACTACTTTTGAAGTTGTCTCCAATAACGTTGGGTCGCAATCTTCCATTGCCGGAGGAGGGCGTTATGACGGGCTTGTGAAGCAATTGGGAGGACCGGAAGTTCCCGGAATTGGATTTGCTTGCGGTATGGAGCGATTGGCATTGCTTATGCCTGAAACAGCGAAAGATCGTCCTCATTTTTATGTAATTTCCATGGGACAATGGCCGCAAGAAATGGCTTTTGAATGCGCCTTGCTGTTACGTAAATCAGGTTTTATGGGTGATATGGCACAAGGCGGATCATTTAAAAGTCAAATTCGTCAAGCAGGAAAAACCAATTGTCTTTATACTTTGATTATCGGTGAAGATGAATATAAAAATAATACTATAACCATAAAACATATGGATAGCGGTGCTCAAGAAACTATTGGTAACGAGCAACTTCTTTCATATATGCAAAATGTTATTTCAAGTTAAATTTAAGAGGTAGTATATTCCATGAGTAATGAAATTTTTGAGCAAAATGTTAATGTCCAAGCTGAACATCAACAATATATTCAATTTCTTGGTGATTGGAAACGCAGTCATCATTGTTCAGCTTTAACTTTTGCCAATGACGGTGAAACTGTTTGTCTTATGGGTTGGGCACAGTATCGCCGTGACCATGGTGGTCTTATTTTTGTGGATATGCGAGACAGGCATGGCTTAACCCAAGTGGTTTTCAGTCCTGAAATTGCACCTGATGCTCATGCCACTGCCTATATTTTGCGTTCTGAATATGTATTTGCCATTAAAGGTATTGTTCGCCCTCGACCCGAAGGTATGACCAATTCCAATATGCCTACCGGCGAAATTGAAGTAGTTGTGCATGAATGGAAACTTTTAAATACTTCCAAAACCCCTGCATTCCCCATTGAAGATCGTTGTGAAGCAGGAGAAAATTTACGTTTGCAATGGCGGTATTTAGATTTACGTCGTCCAAAAATGGCAGCTAATTTTCAATTACGCCATAAGGTCACTCAAGCTGTACGTACCTTTTTAGACGGGCAAGATTTTTTAGAAATAGAAACGCCCATTTTGACACGTTCTACCCCTGAAGGAGCCAGAGATTTCTTGGTGCCAAGTAGGGTGCAAGAAGGTCAATTTTTTGCCTTGCCGCAATCGCCTCAAATTTTTAAGCAATTATTGATGATTTCAGGCATGGATCGTTATTTTCAAATTGTTCGTTGTTTTAGAGATGAAGATTTGAGGGCTGATAGACAACCGGAATTTACTCAAATTGATATTGAAATGAGCTTTGTGGATGAAGAGCAAATTATGCAATTGGGTGAAAATCTGATGCAATATATTTTCCAAAAAGTAAAACAAATTTCCATTCCTTTGCCCTTTCCACGTATGCCTTATGACGTGGCTATGGGTAAATATGGAGTAGATAAACCTGATACACGTTTTGGTCTTGAGTTGCATGATATTACAGAAAGTGTTCGTGGTTCGGGCTTTAAGCTTTTTGCATCTGCTGCTTTGGTTAAGGGGATGAAAGTGCCCGGCGGTGAAAAGCTTACTCGCAAAGAAATTGACGAATTTACGGAATTTGTGAAAATTTATGGTGCGCAAGGTTTGGCATGGATAAAAGTTCGTGAAAATGAATGGCAATCACCCATTGCTAAATTTTTATCCGATGCTGAAAAAGAAGCTATTAAAACTGCACTGGATTTACAAGTGGGAGATATTGCTTTCTTCCAAGCAGGGGAGAGTGCCATGGTGAATGCAGCCCTTGGTAATTTACGTGTGCATTTAGGTAATTATTTAAAGCTTATTCCGGAAAATTCATATAATTTCTTGTGGGTTACCGATTTCCCACTTTATGAATATGATGGAGATGAAAAACGCTATGTTGCGTTGCATCATCCATTTACTTCTCCGGCTTTGGAGCACATGCAAACCATGCGAGATGAGCCTGCTAAAGCAAAAGCTCGTGCCTATGATATGGTGCTCAATGGCAGTGAAGTCGGCGGCGGATCTATTCGTATACATTCGGGCAACGCTCAAAAAGATATGTTTCAAGCACTTGGTTTTACAGAAGAGGAAGCGGAGGCGCAATTTGGCTTTTTGATTAATGCCTTGGAGCATGGAGCACCGCCTCATGGAGGTATTGCATTTGGTCTTGATCGCTTGATAATGCTGCTTTGTGAAGCTCCAAGTATCAGAGACGTTATTGCATTCCCCAAAACTCAAAAAGCAACATGTCTTTTGACCAATGCTCCAAGTGAAGTTTCTTCCAAGCAGTTACGTGAACTGGGTATTCGTTTACGTGAAAAAATAAACACTGAAACTACAAAATAATTTGGTTTGTTTATGGCTATTCTAAGTTTATGCACTTATCCAAACCCTATTTTGGCGAGGGTAAGTGCGCCTATACCTGAAATTACCGCTGAAATTCGAAATTTAGTCGAAGATATGCGAGAAACCATGTATGCTTCTCGTGGTGTCGGTTTGGCAGCACCGCAAATAGGGCAGAGCATCAGGTTAATTGTTATGGATACAGCACACGATCAAGAAACAAATGATTTTAAAGTGCTGATAAATCCTGAAATAGAATTACTGGGTTCTCTTATTGTAAGTGAGAGGGAAGGCTGCCTTTCTGTTCCTTATGATTATCGTGCCGATGTAAAAAGACATGAAAGAGTACGTGTACAATATACACAATTGGACGGTACAAAAATTGATGAAATATGGAATGATTTTCCGGCAATAGTTATACAGCATGAATTTGATCATTTGGAAGGAAAATTATTTATCGATCATATTAGTCGATTGAGACGTTCTCTTTTTGAATCTAAGGTTAAGAAAAATTTAAAACGTGAGGAGCAGCAGTAGCCATTGAAAAAATTACGCATTGTTTTTATGGGTACACCTGATTTTGCTCGTGATATTTTAGAAAAATTACATTTTTCTGAAAATTACCATATTGTGGCTGTGTACAGTCAACCTGATAGACCGGCAGGGCGTGGAAAAAAACTTTCTGCGCCTTCGGTAAAAGTTTTTGCTTTGGAGCATAATTATCAAGTACTTCAACCACTCAATTTTAAAGATTCTCAAGATGTGGAAAATCTAAAATCTTTTGAGCCGGATTTTTTGATTGTAGCTGCTTATGGACTTATTTTGCCACAAGAAGTTCTTGATATTCCTAAAATTGCTCCCATCAATATTCATGCTTCTTTACTTCCAAAATATAGAGGTGCTGCTCCTGTTCAAAGAGCAATTATGAATATGGAAGAAGAAAGTGGTATTTCCATAATGAAAATGGAAGCAGGGTTAGATACCGGACCTCTTTATTCTATTAAAACTTATTCCTTGAAAAATTCAAATATTACCAGCGATGCATTACTAAAAGAATTTGCTGTCATTGGTTCTTTTGAACTTATGAATGTTTTAAATTCTTTTGCCCAAGGTGAAAATATTATTCCTAAAGAACAAATGGAAAGTGATTCTTCCTATGCTTCAAAACTTGTCAAAAATGATGGCTTTATTGATTGGTCACAAAATGCTCAAGCAGTACATGCACAAATTAGAGCAGTAACTTCTTGGCCAAGTCCAAAAGTTTTTTTCGAAAATACAAAATTAGAAAATGCTCCTTGTACCTTGGGAGTAGGGCGCATCGGTGGAAAAATTTCTGATGTAGCACAATTAGCCTCGGGCGCACAAATTCCCAATCCTTTTGAATTTTGGCGTTTGCTTGATGGTAATTATGCCATTGCTACTTTAGACCGTTGGTATATTTTAGAGAATATAAGACCTGTCGGTAAACGTGAAATGTCCATTAAAGATTTTGTGAATGGTAATTTTTCTGAAAATACTAATTCTGAATTTTCTTTTGCCGGTGCAAAACAAAGTCTTTCTCCTTTTTGTAAAGTTTTACCTCTTTCTCACATTAAAGGTTAATCATGTTCAAATGGAAAAAAAATCCACTTTCTTTGCCTAAATCCATGTATGGCGGAGTGGGAAAAAGGCTTTTCATTTCTCTTATGTCCGGTGCATGTATTATGCTTTGTACTACCATACTTGTCGCCTGGCTTATTCCTTATATTGGATTTTCTCAAATTCATTTTGCTTTACCTTGGATTTTAGCCTTTTTATCTTGTGCATTTATAATTTATGTACTTTGGGTTTGTATATCCATTATTTATCATGTTTATACCGGTAATCAAATTTTTGGATTACATAAAGTTCATGGCATCACGGTAAAATTGATGTTTCCGCTGATGGACTTACTTGGTAGAGCGGTGGGTGTTTCACGTGAAAAGATGCGTCTTTCTTTTGTGAAAGTGAATAATGAAATTGTTTTGGGAAAATTGATGCGTGAAGGAAATAAAATTAAAGCATCAAAGGTATTACTTTTATTACCTCATTGTATTCAAAATTCAAATTGTCCACATCGGCTTACTTTAAATATAAATTTATGTAAACGTTGTGGTCAATGTCCCATGGGTGATATTTTAAATTTACGTGATCAATGGGGTTTTAATGTTGTCATTGCTACCGGGGGCACCATTGCCAGAAAAATTGTGGTGGAGCTTAAACCTAAATTGATTTTAGCAGTAGCTTGTGAACGTGATTTAACCAGCGGTATTCAAGATACATATCCACTTCTCGTTTATGGTCTTATTAATCAAAGACCTTTTGGTCCATGTATAAATACATTAATTGACATTGAACTATTGGAAAAATCTTTGCATAATTTTGTTTTATTTGAAGAGCAAAATTTACGATGAAAAATTCGAAAGGAAAATTTTTTTTTAAGGAAAACCCCGAAAGAATATTAGCTATTCAAGTTCTTTCTGAAATTTTTAAAAATAAACAATCTCAGGCTATACTTGATAGAGCATTGCATCAAAGTTCATTAAGCTCAAAAGATAAAGCTCTTACCACCGAATTGGTGTATGGTAGCTTAAGATATTATGTACGCTTGGAGTATATTTTAAGTTTATGCTTATCAAAACCTGATAAATTACCAAAAGAACTTTATTTTGCTTTGATTATTGCAAGCTATGAAATCATTTTTTTAAATTCGATACCTCATTATGCCACTGTAAATTCAATTGTAAATTATGTAAAATCACAATATGGACTAAAATTAGCTAATCTGACAAATGCGGTTTTACATAAAATTATTGATTTTGGAATTGATGTAAATCAAATAAATTTTTATAAAAATCACGCCGCTTTTTACTCGGTACCTCAATGGCTTTATGGCTATTTTAATAAAAATTATGATGAAGAAATTACTCATCTAATTCTAAAAAGATCTTTACAAAGACCATTATCTGCCATTCGCTTAAATCAAAAATCACCTTATTTTTCTGAATTAGATAATTTTTTAATGAATAGTAATGCTGAGCAAATTCATAGAAATGGATATGTTTTCCCGGCAGGTCAAAGTCCCAAACTTATGGCAAATATGGATTTGCAAACATTAATGAACAAAGGTGCATTTTCATGGCAAGCAGCAGGTTCTCAAATGGCTTTGCAGTTTTGTTTAGAAAAAAACCCCTCATTAAAAAATTATCCTCTATGGGATTTATGTGCAGGGCAGGGCGGTAAAACAACTGCTTTATTGGAAATCGATGTTAATGTTACTATTGCCAGTGATTATTTTTTTCCAAGACTATTACTTTTGAAAAATAATATTCGCCGATTAAATTTAAATTCACCTCAAATTATTTGTGCTAATTCCGTAACTAATTTTTTTAAAACAGACTTTTTAGATAATTTTTATGGAAATATATTACTTGATGTACCTTGTTCAGGTTTTGGTACTTTGGCAAGAAGACCGGAAATAAGATTTTTTAGAACGTATGACGATGTTCAAAAGTTAATTATTTTACAAGAAGAAATTCTATCTAATGCATTTCATTTATTGAGGGTAGGGCACATTATAATATATATGACTTGCACATTAAATCCTCACGAAAATGAATTACAAGTTTTAAAATTATTAAGCAAAGAGAAAAATGCCGAATGCATTTTCAGTTGGCAAACTCCTCATGATCATCCTTATTTAGAAGGAATGTACGTTGCCATTATTTTAAAAAAATAAATCACCATTGAATAATGTCAATGGTGATTTTTAATTTGTTGTCGCTGAAAAAATCTTAGATTTTAGATGTTATTATGTTTTTAGTGACGACTTATTTACTATTGTTTCACGGGAAACGTTTCATCTTCCAATAAATTATCTTCGTTTTGTTCTATTCCCATACGCAATAAAACCTGCATAAGTTCGTCCGGGTTACTATAAGTTATGATAATTCTGCCTCTTTCTTCTGTTCCACTAATGCTTGTTTTTATATCTAAATGACTCTTCATTTTTGTTTGCAAATTTTTCAAATATGTACTTTTAGCTCGTCGTGAACTTTTTTTTGTGTTTTCACTTTGTTCTAGATTTTCTTCTTGGGGAGCATCTTCATTAATTTTTTCCGCTTCAGTATCATCTATTTGAGTTAAATTTTCAAAAGGGAAAGTAAGGTGTTCCTTATAGTAATTAACAGCGGCTTCGGCATCTCTGACACTCAGTTCATTTTCTTGAATATTTAAAAACAATTTTTCTTGCTCTTCACTATTTTTATCAAAACTCAGTAAAGTTCTCGCATGTCCTGCTTGTAATAACCCAGCAGATAAAGCAGCTTGTATATTATCAGGAAGTTGCAATAATCGTAAAGTATTTGCTATGGCAGAACGGCTTTTACCTAACTTTTTAGCCAACTGTTCTTGGGTAATATTACATTCATCACGTAACCTCTGAATAGCAAGTGCTTCCTCAACAGGGTTTAAGTCTTCTCGTTGAATATTTTCAATAAGTGCTGCCGCCATTACGTCTTCATCGCTCATTTCAACTATATAAACCGGCACTTCGGTTAATTCTACCATTAACGCCGCTCTATATCTTCTTTCCCCGGCAATGATTTCAAACTTCTTGCCTTCTTGAGTCGGACGTACTAGAATAGGCTGTATGATTCCTTGTTCTCTTATGGAAGTAGCAAGGTCATTTAAGCTTTCGTCACTGAAAGTACGACGTGGTTGATTAGGATTAGGGGAAAGCAATGAAACTTCAAGACTTTTTTTGTTTTCATTGTTTTCATTTGTAGTGTTTTTTTCATCAACACTCCAAAGTGCATCAAGCCCTCTTCCCATTCTTGGCATATTACTCATTTTTAATCCTTAACTTAAAAATTTATAAAAGGTTGTTTATGAAAACAAAAAAAATCGAACATATTTTATATCTTGTTACTAAAGGTGGCAACATTGAATCAGTACAGCTTTCGGCAGAACTTTGGAGTAAAGTTGAAGAACAAGTTCTATTGGCTGCCAAATGCTTTGATACAAATAATGATCCATTTTTAAAGCCTGAACCCCTTGAAGCTTTGCAAGAATTGAAAAGTTACTGGGATTTTACTTACCCATTTGAACCTACTCTCTATTGTGAAAGTTGTGGTGTTAAAACAGATGATTTTGAAAACGATCAAAATCATCCTTTTCATCTTACAAATGCAAATATTGGTGGTCTGCTGGTTTTCCAATGTCGCTGTGGTGCCACAATTCGTAAAAAACATTTTCATCGAAAATTTGTAATCGAGTGTACACCAAAACAATTACCTTAATTAGTTTCATCTTCGCTTTCTTTGCCTTCAGTTTTGTTTCTTCTTAGAATAACTTCTTTAGCAAGACTTAAATAGGCATTGGCGCCTGATGATTTTATGGAATAATGAATTATTG
>CAYJHV010000008.1:0-15790 GCA_964369825.1 uncultured Desulfovibrionaceae bacterium
AAAATATTGTAAATGTGCAATTTAGTGTACAATATAAAATCAGCGACCCTGTGGAATACCTTTTCAATGTAACCAATCAGGCGGCTGTGGTACGTAATGCTGCCGAAGCTGCCATGCGAGAAGTTATTGGTAAAAGCATGATTGATTCAGCTTTGACCGACGGAAAAATCCGCATTCAAAGCGATGCCACAGAATTATTGCAAAATATTCTCAATCGCTATGAAGTTGGTGTGCAAATTATTGCCGTGCAATTACAAGATGTGCATCCTCCTCGTGAAGTGGTAGATGCCTTTAAAGATGTGGCATCTGCTCGCGAAGATAAAAGCCGTATTATCAATGAAGCCGAAGCTTATCGCAATGAAGTATTACCAAAGGCTCGCGGTCAAAGTGCCGAACTTGAAAATAAGGCTCAAGCTTACAAAGAAACTCGTATACAAATTGCTCAAGGTAGGGCAAATCGTTTCTTGTCAGTGCTGGAAGAATATAATAAAGCGCAAGATATCACCAAAAAGCGTCTTTACTTTGAAGCTATGGAAAGTATTCTAAGTAATGCCACCGATAAGATTATTGTGCCAAGCGGCACTGCCGAGCGGGCGTTGCCTCTTCTGCCCTTACATACCGGCGGTCAAAGGGTACCAACTCCCACAAGACCAAGTAACACAGGAGGTGCACAATAATGTTTAAAAATCCTCTCATCTTGGCCATAGCACTTTTTGCAGTGGTTGCGCTTGGCGGACAAAGTTTCTTCATTGTGCATGAAACGGAAAAAGCCATAGTATTGCAGTTGGGTGTGCCAAAAGATTTAGTATATGGACCGGGCTTGCACTTTAAGCTGCCCTTTATTCAAAATGTTATTTACTTTGATTCTCGTATTTTGGACTATGACGCACGCCCCACAGAAGCTTTTACTGTGGATAAAAAAGCTATAGTTCTCGATAATTACGCACGTTGGCGTATAGCCAATCCTTTGCAGTTTTACCAAACTATGCGTACCATTCCCGGGGCTCAAGCAAGGCTTGATGACGTAGTCTACTCTCAATTGCGTGCATTGGTCGGTGGATATACACTGACAGAAGTTGTATCTTCTCAACGTGCTAAAATCATGGAAGAAGTAACTAAACGAGTTGCGGATTTAATGAAAGGTTTTGGCGTGGAAGTAGTAGACGTGCGCATAAAGCGTACCGATTTACCGGCTGAAAACCAAAGAGCCATTTTTGAACGTATGCAAGCTGAGCGTGAACGGCAGGCCAAGCAGTATCGTTCGGAAGGCGTGGAAGAGTCCACTCGCATTCGTTCAGATGCCGATAGACAAACTGCCGTTATTTTGGCAGAGGCCAACAAAAAATCAGAAATTATTCGTGGTGAAGGCGATGCTGAAGCAGCAAAGATTTATGCTAATGCCTTTGGGAAGGCACCTGACTTTTATGAATATCAAAAAGGGCTTGAAGTATTAAGTAAATCTTTGCAAAACAATAGCCGAATAGTGCTCTCGCAAGATGACCCTGTTTTGGCTCCGCTTCAGTCAAAGTAAGGGCTTGTTTGTTAGTAAGTGTAGCGTGAGGTGAGTACAAAAGAAAAGACGTTTTTTTGAAAGGAGACCTGCCTGAAGGGTGAGAAGCGTAGCCATTTGGTGAGCTTACGAATCTGATAATGCAAAAAGCAATACGTACGTCTTTTGATACTCGACTTGAGAAAAAATGTGCTTTTATACCGTAATTATCTACGCTACTTTGCTTATGGATAAGTTCTAAATTAACACTGTTATGATGTATTTTATAAAGAGGGAAAACAAATGTCCTCATTTTTTAAAGAAGCCTATGAAAGAATTAAATATGCCACCGGTACAAAAACACAGGTGGAAATAGCAGAAGTTCTGGAAATTAGGCAATCAAGTATTTCTGATGCCAAACGTCGTGACTCCGTTCCCGGTGATTGGTACATGAAACTATTTGAAAAATTTGGTTTGAATCCTGATTGGATTAAGCAGGGCGTTGGGCCCATGTATTTGCGCACTGAGTCCGGTTATGAGCCGCAAGATGCGCCAGTGGAAGGTCTTGCGGAAACTCCTGCCCTGTATGGCGAACCTGCCACTAAGAGTGTGATGCTGACAGTGCATGGCATGAGTTGCTCTTATAGTGACGGCGATGAACATCCTGAATTACCGCAAGTGGGAAAAATCTCCATGCCGCTTTCTTTTGCATCTCCGGGTATTATGGTTATGCGCAACGAAAGTCCAAGCATGAAGCCATTTATTGACCGTGGGGCGTATTTAGGCGTTGATCTTAATCTCAAAGTGCCGGTATCCGGTATGGTCTATGCGCTGTATTGGCCACACGAAGGCTTGGTGGTACGTCGAGTATTTTTGGAAAATGACGATATACATTATAGTTTACGCTGTGATGCCGAAGGCTTTGCTGAATCTCGTTTACCGGCAAATATGCTCAATGCGCGCATTTTAGGCAGAGTTACTTGGGTTTTACAACAAGTTTAGCGTAATGCGGATGGTACCATGCCGGCAGTGAAGGCAAAAGTTATTCTTTTAAGTTATACCCCCAATCCCTTGTCTGTCATCTATGCAGCTTGCAGACAATGTTATCATCAGGGTTTTGTTGGTGATATGTGGGAAGACTTGACAGAAGGAGACATAAGCGTTGAAAAGCAAGCAGAGCTTATAGAAAAAATTGTTGCTTCAGGGCACGAAAGCCCCATAGAACATGTCTCCTTCAGTTTTGCCATTGACGGTATTTCCCGTGCTCTTTCACACCAATTGGTAAGGCATCGCATTGCATCATATTCGCAACAAAGTCAGCGCTATGTTAATGGTGCTGACTGCAATTACATTGTTCCTCCTGCCATTGCCAAAAATCCCGCTGCCCTTGCTCGTTTTGAACAGTTCATGGCAGAAGTGGGTGATGCCTACAAAGAAATCCATGCACTACTTTTAGAAAATGACCCCGAAAAGCATATGGGCAATGCCAATGAAGACGCCCGTTTTGTTTTACCGCAAGCAGCGGAAACTCGTATTGTACTCAGTATGAATTGTCGCAGTTTACTAAACTTCTTCAAGCATCGTTCGTGTTCACGGGCGCAATGGGAAATTCGCCATGTGGCCAAATCCATGCTAAAAATTTGTCGTGAAGTTTTACCGCAGGTTTTTGCCACTGCCGGTGCTCCTTGCGAAAAAACCAAACTTTGCCCGGAAGGTAAATTCTGTTGCGGACGTTATCCCACGAAATAATTTTAGCAGAACATCTTTAGTCGATTTGATTTGACGAAAGAGACAACAACACGTTTTCAGTGTTATAAAAATTTATCGCAATTGCATTTTCATATGCATATACGCTTTACCGGTGGCCATACGACCTCGGGCAGTACGCTTTAAAAAACCGCATTGAATGAGGTATGGTTCATAAATATCCTCAATGGTACGCACTTCTTCGGAGCAAGCCACTGCCAATGTTTTGATACCCACCGGCCCGCCTTCATAGGTATTAATGATAACCTCCAAAAGCTTTCTATCCATGTGATCCAAGCCATGCGTATCCACGTCCATGCGTTGCATGGCAGCGGCAGCTTGTGGTTCTGTGATGGCATTTTCTCCCTGTACCAAGGCAAAATCACGCACCCTGCGTAATAATCGGTTGGCAATGCGTGGAGTTCCTCGAGATCTACGCCCTATTTCCAAAGCACCGTCGGCAGTAATGGTAATACCGAGAATTTTTGCGGTACGGGTAACAATACGAGCCAATTCAGCCGGTTTATAAAATTCCAAGCGGGTTACAATGCCAAAACGATCACGCAAAGGGGAGGAAAGCATACCCATGCGAGTGGTGGCACCAACCAAGGTAAATGGTTCCAATTCGATTTTTACGGTACGTGCAGCCGGTCCCTGACCGATGATGAGGTCGAGCTTGAAATCTTCCATGGCAGGATAGAGCACCTCTTCCACGGTAATGGGCATACGGTGGATTTCGTCCACAAAGAGGATATCATGTTTGCCTAAATTGGTAAGAATTGCCGCTAAATCACCGCTACGTTCCAGTACCGGTCCGGAAGTGCACACAATATTTACGCCAAGTTCTGAGGCAATAATTTGTGCCAGCGTAGTTTTACCAAGTCCGGGATTACCGCAAAAAAGTGTATGGTCAAGGGCTCTTGCCCTTTCTTTGGCAGCATTCAGGTAAACTCGCATATTGGCGCGCAATTCATCTTGACCAATAAAATCATCAAGAGAACGAGGACGCACGCAATCATCACTGCCTGTATCTTGAGAGGAATTTTGCGCCATAAGTGATGAACTCAAAACTGAGTCATCGCCGATTTGCGTTGATATTTGTTGCATGGACTTTTCTGCGTCAGTCATTACTTACTCTTTGCCAAAGCTTTGAGGGTGGCACGCAAAACTGCGGAAACATCAAGATCCGGTTCTGCTTCCAAAATATTTTTAACCAATGGAGCCGTTTCTTCTTCTGCATAACCTAAATTGGCAAGACCGTCCAGTGTATCACGTAAAACCGAACCCATGGAAGAAGAGCTGACGGCAAAGCTTGGGAGGCTGTCCACCTTTAATTTGTACTTTAATTCTAAAAATATATGCTGTCCGGTTTTTTTACCGATGCCGGAAACTCGAGTCAGTGCAGGCATATCGTCTTCAAAAACCAACCTGCGTAAATCATCGGGACGATACATGGACAAAATGGCAAGTGCGGTACGTGCGCCCACCTTGGAAATGCTCACCAAAATTTCGAATGTTTGTCTTTCATCAAAAGTTTCAAAGCCATAAAGCTCTTGAGCGTCTTCTCTCACTTGCAAAGAAGTGAAAAAAGAAGCAAATTCACCTTTTGACGGTAAATGGCTAAGGGTATGAGCCGGCAATGCCACAGCATAGCCAACGCCGCTCTCTGTCATGACAATGCAGAAATTTCCCCAAGTTTCACCAATTCGTCCTTCTAGATATGCTATCATTTTATAACCTTATGTAAAATGCAAGAAGATAATAGTTGAGAAAATTTTATATTAAATTTTTTCTAAGAATTTTCTGGTATTTAAATGACAAAGAGCCACAGCCAAAGCATCACTGGCATCCACCGGAAATTCTGCCTTGGTACTCAGTAAGATACGTACCATATAGGCAACTTGTTCTTTTTCTGCTCGACCAACACCCACCAAGGATTTCTTCACCAAGGTGGGTTCATAGTCAAAAACAGCAATATTATGTGTGGCACAAGCTGCCACTGCTACCCCACGAGCCTGACCAAGTTTTAAGGCGGATTTGACATTTTTTGATGCAAAAACTTCTTCAATGGCTGCTTCATGGGGTTGATGGTATGAAATAACCCCTTGCAGTTCATTATAAATATAGGCCAGTCTTTGCGAAAATGGGATATTTTGCGTATTTTTTGTGCGGATGGCACCATAGTCCAGCAAATTTAAAATACCGGACTTTTCTTCAATAATACCCCAGCCCGTGATGCGTGAGCCGGGGTCAATACCAATAACACGCACCGATTATTCCAGTTCTGCCAAGATTTCTTCTGAAATATCAAAGTTGGCGTACACATTTTGCACGTCATCATTATCATCAAGTGCGTCCATAAGTTTCAATACTTTGCGAGCGGCGTCTGCATCAAGTTCAATGGTATTTTGCGGAATCATGGCAAGCTCGGCCGACAGCATTTCAACACCTTGCGATTCAAGGGCATCTCGCACGGCCGCAAAATCTGTGAGTGCAGTATGTATGGTCCAGTTTTCACCGTCGTCAATAACATCGTCGGCACCGGCTTCAAGGGCCACTTCCATCATGGCGTCTTCATCATACTTACTTTTGTCAATGCTGATCACACCCTTACGATCAAACATAAAAGTAACACAGCCTGTTTCACCCATAGAGCCACCATGCTTGGTGAGCAAGTGGCGCACTTCGGCAACGGTACGATTTTTATTGTCGGTGGCCGTTTCCACAATGACCGCAATGCCGCCGGGAGCGTAACCTTCGTAAGAGATTTCGAAAAGTTCACCGCCGGCATCTTCACCTGTGCCCTTGCGAATGGCACCCTCGATTTTATCCTTGGGAAGATTCACCGCCTTGGCAGCGGCGATGGCGGCACGCAAACGAGCATTACCGCTGGGATCTCCTCCGGCTTTGGCAGCTATAATAATTTCTTTGGCAGCTTTGGTAAAAATTTTACCACGCTTGGCATCTTGACGACCTTTACGATGTTGGATGTTGGCCCACTTACTGTGCCCTGCCATACTTTACTCCTTTTGAATTTTGTTTTCTATCTGAATGTTTAAAAACAAAATATCATGTTCATGTTCTACTGTGTTAAACCTTATACTTGATTTAATAGCCTTAAATGATTAGCGTATCATTCTGAAGCCTGCGTGTTTTCAACACCTTTAAAGCCCATAGCCACAAAGAATGTTTCTTTGCTTTCTTGACGTGAACTTTTAGGCTTAAATGACTTTACCTTGGTAAATGCCTTACGCATGGGGGTTAAAAGTTCTTGAATATCCGGTCCCATAAAAATTTTCACCACAAAACTACCATTGACTTTAAGGTGTAATAAAGCCACTTGAAAAGCCTCAATACACAGCTCCAAAGAGCGAGCTTGATCGCTGAATTTGGTACCGGTGGTACGTGGTGCCATATCACTCATGATGACATCAAATGGACCGAGGGCATGGAGTTTTTCCTCAAATTCTGCTGAACGCTCAAAAACATCTTCTTGCATAAATGTAATATTTGAAGGAAAATGAGTTTCGGTGCTTTGAATGTCAAGAGCAAGCACACGCCCTTCCACGCCAACTTTTTCAGCGGCACCAAGGGACCACGAACCGGGCGCAGCACCAAGATCAAGAACTTTCATGCCACGGCGAAAGATTTTGAATTTATTATCAATTTCTTTCAGTTTATAAACGGAACGGGCAGGATAGTTTTGTTCTTTGGCTTTGCGAAAATAATAATCTTTGTATTCTTTCATGTTCTCACCAAGAGGGAATATATGCTAAAAAGTTCTCATCGCCAAGTATTTATTTGAATTATACACTTTATTTCTATGCCACGATTTATGTTATCATGTTTTGCTCAAAATTATAGAATGCTTTTATTTCAGATACTTTAAACTGAAAATTTAATATTTTTGAAATTATAGATGAGGAAATAAATATGTCTCACCAACGACCAAAACGTATTAGCGTACCCAATGTTTTTGGACAGCAAACCAGTCTCAATTCCGGTCACGATTCGCTTATTCCCTTAAATTGTAAAAATAAAATATACAAAGAAAATATACACTTGTTGCTTGGTGTGGGGTATACATTATCAAGCAATGTACCGGACTCAAGCTTTGCCCCCGACTTATTACTTAAAGATTCTGTAAAAGTTTTTTTTCTGGAAAATCCTGAACTTGATGCATATTTATGTCAAGAATATCCTGAGTATACAAATTGCATCCCAAAGCATTGGCAAAAAATTTCTCTTGCGCATTTTGATGAAATGATACGAAACAAAGATTTTCCCATAATTTGTTGGTGGTTTAAACAAAATTTAATGCTTGATTCGGAGTTTTGGCTTCCCATCAAGTCCAAACTTTTAGCAAAAATTGTCTTACAAGATACAGAACAGCAAGCTCAGATATATGCGAATAAAAAAATTCTGATTGGCTGCGATGACGGTCAATTATTACATGCAGAAATAAGTGAGGCCTTCAATACCTTGGGTTTCGATAGCATAATTGCGCCAAGGCTTGGTAAAGATGCCAAGCAAAATTTAGAAAATCCGGTAAAAATCTGTGATAATACCGAACTATTTTTCTCCATCAACCTCAGAGGTCTTGATGCTGACGGTTACCTTTTTGCTCTTTTACAAGGTCTGCAAATTCCCGTGGCTTTATGGTTTGTGGATAATCCATGGCATCAGCTTACGAGCTTGCGTTTACCATGGTGGAAAAAGGCTTATATTTTTGTAACCGATGCCTACTTCATTGAAGGTTTACAAAGGGAAGGTGCTGAAAATGTGTATCATTTACCATTGGCATCGGCGCAACATATGTGGAAAAAAGAACGCAATACCGTAACAAACGTGGCGCAAGGCGGTAAGCAACATGAAGTACCTAACATAGAGGATTCCGATAAACGTAATAACGCATTGCGAATTACTCAAAATGCACAATGCATCTTTGTGGGACGTGCTTCTTTTCCTGAGAAAAAGCAATTCTTTGCCGCTGCAAAGCTTGATGATAGAGATGTAAAAGAAGCCTTTGCGCTATTGCGACAATGTCAAGAAAAACCGGATTTTCATTGGTGGACAGAAAAATTTAAGTCTTATGCTCAAAACCTTAAACTTTGGCCAAAAAATGACGTGCGCAGTATTGGCTATGGAGCGGAACTATGTGCGCAAGCTCAAAGAGTACAATGGCTAAAAGCTATGACCACCATACCTTGCGCCGTTTTTGGCGATGCGGTAGCGTGGCAGTCCTTATTACCGGAAGTTGCTCCGGATATTTTTCATGAAGCTTTGGATTATTATGGATCTTTACCCTTGATATATGAAGCAGCTCAAAGCGTGCTCAATGTCACCTCCTTACTGTTACCACATGGTCTGACTCAAAGACACTTTGACGTGTGGGCAGCAGGAGGTTTTTTGTGGAGCAACAAGACTGAGGGGTTAAATATATTCCCTAAGGAATTAACCGCCCCCATAGCCTTTGATGCTCCAAAAGATTTTTTGTATGCGCTTAAAAATATGAACATCAATCAACGTCACGAACTCATGCTTGCTTGGCAAGAATGTCTTTACCATGCGCATCAATACACCCATCGTATGCGCTTTGTGCTGGAAAAGATTTTTTAAGTTGATGGTACGTACCTTTCTACAGCTTACAAGGTACCGGTATTTTTATCAGAAACATCTGTATCTTTCTTGTCCCGAACCCTTAACCATAAACCCTGATGATTTGCCATGGCAAAGGGAGTTACTTGTTTTTCGTACTGCTTGGCAGGAATGAGTAAGTACACCGGCTTACTTAAATTATCAAGAACATAGGTTTTGTTGCCGGTTTTAGCCACCAGTACGGCATGTCCGCCCACATTGACATTATCTTGTAAAAATACAATCCAAAGGTTTTTCACCGGCCATTTGAAATGCTGCAAAGCAAAATATTTGGTAATGGCATAATCTTCGCAATCACCGGTACGATTGGAAATAAACTCTTCGGGCGTTGCCCAGTGCTCATTTTTTCCGTAAAAATCTTTGTCTTTACGAGAGGATATACTGTTAAAAAAACCATTAACATTGCGTAAAGTTTTCAGTGGATTAGGATTTTTCTTGTTTATGCTAATCATATTTTGCCACTGTTTGCGATGCAAATTCGGCAAAGGTATTTTATTGCCCAGAAAAATACTTTTATCATGACTTTGCATAATTTCTTCCCAGCGATCATGCATACGTTTGACTTTATCCGGCAGGGTACCATTTTTTATCAGAACAAATTCCGCACCGAGTACCTTCATTCGTGGTGCATTTTTAGGTATTCTAATGGAAACCTTTTTGTTCTCTTTTTTGGCTTCAGTTGCTATTCCCTGAGATACCAAAATCAAATTTGTGCATAAACACAATGCAAGAAAGAAAGAAAATATTTTCATAGGTTTTTTAATTTTTAAGTATGGTTTACGTACAATTAATCTTCATTTTGAAGTCGCCTTTTATCATCAATGAGGAAAATAATCACTGTTGAGATAATCAGCAAGCCCCCAATCCAACCAAGAACGGAAAAATTTTCGCCAAAAATATACCATGCGGCCACCGTTGCCACCACCGGTTCCAAGGTTGCCAAAACTGCTACCTTGGTGGGATGCAAGCGGCGTATGGCTTCACAATATGCCCAATAAGCTACGTAGGTACATACAAAACCAATACCGATGATGGCCAACCAAGGGACAAGCCCGAAATCAACACGAAATGAGGTGAATGGCAGTAAACACAATGCGGCAACTAAGGTACTATACCCGTATAAGGTAAACGGTGTGTAACGACTCAAAAACTTTTTACTCACAACATAGTGTGTTGCATACAAAAAGCCTGAAAGTGCTCCAAAAAATATACCGAGCAACGGCAGACTGCTCTTGGTGCTTTCTGCGCTTATGACCTCTGCATCGGGAATAGGTGAAATGGAAATAAAAGCTCCGCCAATGAGCGCAATAATAATGGCAAAGGCGGTAATAAACGTAAAACGCAGACCAAAAAAGATGCGGGCAAAAACGGCTACCCACGCAGGTGCAGTGTACAGCAATACCGAAGCCAGCGCAGCACCGCCTTCTTTGACGGCGTATTGATACGCAACAAAAAAAGTAGCGATGGAAAAAACACCGAACAGGCAAAAAATTGAAAAGTCTTTTTTACTGTGAACTTTTACTTCTTTTATGAGAAATGCGTGTAAAAATAAAAATATGCCACCGATAAAAGCACGCCAAAAGGCCACGTCCAAGGGAGCCAGACCTGTTTCCATGGCAACACGTCCCAAAATTCCTAAAAAACCCCAGCAGATTGCTGCCACAAAAACAAAAAGATAACCGGCATAATTTTGCATTTTTTCATTCCAAATTTGAGTTACTGTGAAGGGGCATTCATAGCAAAGAAAAATAGTTTAAGCAACAATTGTAGCTGAGAAATTTATGGTGCCGCATAAAAAATAAAATCTGTAAAGAGCTGTAATTGTAGGTTTACTTATTATTTGTCAGTTGGACAATATATCGGAGGCAAGCTTATTTTCCATGAAAAAAATCTTGTAATATGGCAGTGCATTGCGCACTGCGCACCCCGCCCATATGCCACACTTTATGATTGAGAAATGAATACTCAAGACCTTCACAACAAGAAGATATGGCGCCGGCTTTATTGTCTTTTGCGCCATAGACAAGCCCTGCTATGCGACTGTGTACCAATGCGCCGGCACACATAAGGCAAGGTTCAAGAGTAACCACAAGAATGGCATTGTTTAAGCGATAATTCCCTAATTTTTCGGCGGCAAGGCGTAAAGCAAGGATTTCTGCATGGGCAGTGGGATCGTGAAGCCTAATGCATTGATTGTGCGCCAAAGCCAGAATTTCACCCTCGGCACTGATCAGCACCGCTCCCACAGGTACTTCGGGAGTTTGATAACATAAAGCTTTGCGGGCTTCTTCCAATGCCACATCCATAAGGCTTTCCCACGTATGACCTTTTGGCGCAGAAGGTATGGGCCCTGCCAAGGACATGCTTTGAAAATCCTTGGCAGGTATTGGAATTTTAGTCATTTATGTAGAAAATCAGATGATAACACGGCGTTTGATAATGCGCACCACATCTTCCGGCGTATCACACACGGAAATACGATCTTCCAATTCTTGCGCACCAATATAACCGAATTCTACCATGGTATAACGGAACCAATCAAGCAATCCTCTCCAATAGGTAGAATCATAGAGTATGATGGGAAAGGGGCGGATACGTTCTGTTTGTGCCAAAACAAAGGCTTCGGCAAATTCATCGATGGTACCCATACCGCCGGGCATAACCACATAACTCATGGCATATTTAACAAACATAAGTTTACGCACAAAGAAATAGCGAAATTCGCAATGAGTACGCACATATTCATTGAAGCCTTGTTCGTGTGGTAATTCAATACCAAGACCAATGGACGGTCCTCCGGCTTCTGCGGCGCCTTTGTTGGCAGCTTCCATGATGCCGGGACCGCCGCCACTGATGACACCATAGCCACTTTCCACCAAAAGCCGAGCTATTTGCTCAGCGGCCAAATAGTGAGGATGGTCACGAGGGGTACGAGCGGAACCAAACATGGAAATGCACTTTTGCTTTATGGGGTTGAGTTTATCAAAAGCAGTAGCAATTTCAGCCAAAATACGAATGACACGCCATGACTCGGTGCTGCTGGTTAATTCATCAATGCGAGTTTGATGTGGCATGATGGAAGTTCCTCTTATTAAATTACAAATTTAAATTATTCAAAACGGCTTATATTGGTAATCATCACCATATCCACGGGAACATTTTCGTGCATACCTACGGTTTTGGTTTTGATTTTTGCGATTTTATCTACGCTTTCAATGCCCTCAATAACTTTTCCAAAAACACAATACCCCCAGCCGCTCATATTGGGTTCGGTATGGTTAAGGAATTCATTGTCGGCATGATTGATGAAAAATTGCGATGTGGCACTGTGGGGGTCCATGGTACGAGCCATGGCAATGGTACCTTTATCGTTGGCAAGTCCATTATTGGCTTCATTTTCCACAGGTGCCTTGGTGTCCTTTTCGTCCATGCGTGCGCCCATACCTCCGCCTTGAATCATAAAGTTTGGAATGACACGGTGAAAAATGGTGTTGGCATAAAATCCTTCATCCACGTAGGCAAGGAAATTCTCCACTGTTTTGGGAGCTGCTTCGGGGAAAAGCTCCACTAAAATGTCTCCGGAAGTGGTTTCGATAAGTACGGTTGGATTAGCCATGATATTCTCCTAAAAAATTTTATTTTTGTTATTTGGCACATTCAAGTTGAGTATGCGTTCATATATTTTTTTTGCTGTTAATCAGTTCCGCTGCCTTCGTCAATGTCTTCAGACGCATAATTACACGTTTTTTCAGGGCACACGATTTTTGTGGCACCACCACGCATGATTTTTCTTGTCAAAATGGGCCAAGAACATTCGGGACAGGGTTTGTTAATGGGCATATCCCACAAGGCATAGTCGCATTGAGGATATGTACTGCAAGAGTAAAATATTTTGCCTCGTTTAGAACTTTTTTCCACAAGCGTTCCTTCATTACAGCGAGGACAAGGCACATTGGTAGAAAATGGCTCGGCATGGGTACATTTGGGATAACCGGTACAAGCAATGAAGCGACTTCCGGTACGAGCTTTTTTCACTACCAAATCACTTTGGCATTTAGGGCAAGTACCTACCACCACAAGCTCCACTTTTTCTCGTTCCACGGGGATAACAGTACCATTTTCATCTCGTTCAAAATTGGAAGTATAGGTACACTCGGGATAAGCAGAACATGCCAGAAAACTTCCGGCTTTGCCAAATTTTATCACTAAAGGCTTGTTGCAGGTGGGGCATTCAATGTTGGTATCCATGCCGCCTTTGACCGTCTGCATATTTTGAGCAGCGGCATTGAGCGTGGGTACAAAATCAGCGTTGAAAGCTTGCATAAGATCCACCCAATTACGTTCACCATCGGCTACTTTGTCGAGATTGCCTTCCATTTGTGCCGTAAAACCCACATCCATGAGCGTGGTAAAGTGTTTTCGCAATTGTTCACAAACAACCGATCCCAAATCTGTGGGGGAAAAGTGCTTTTCCGCAAGGCTCACATAGGCTCTGTCTTGCAAGGTGGAAATGATACTGGCATAGGTGGAAGGACGTCCAATGCCTTGCTCTTCCAATTCTCGTACCAACGAGGCCTCAGTATAGCGAGGTGCCGGTTGAGTAAATTTTTGTTCCTTGGTGAGTTTCTCCAGTTTTAATTCCTGACCTTCCTTCAAAGGCGGCAAATCTGCTTCGGCTTCGTCCGAACTACGAGGATAGACAGTGGTAAAACCGGCAAAAAGCAAGCGAATACCCTTGGCACGCCATTCTGTGGGTCCGCAACCAATGGTAACTGTGGTATCGTGAAAACGTGCCGCTGCCATTTGTGAGGCCACAAAGCGTGACCAAATGAGTTTGTATAAAGTATGTTGTTCGGCCGGCAAATAGGATTTGAGCATTTCCGGCGTAAGGGTCACATCCACAGGGCGAATGGCTTCGTGTGCGTCTTGTACGGCTGCTTTACTTTTACCTTTACGAGCGGTTTTCCCACCTTTTTTGGGCAGATAATCTTCACCATATTGTTGCTTAATAAATTCTGCCGTGGCTTCTTTGGCCTCGTCGGCAATGCGTATGGAGTCGGTACGCATATAGGTAATGAGCGCCGTAAGTCCTTTTTCTCCCAATTCCACACCTTCATATAGTCGCTGCGCAATGGACATGGTACGTTTTGAGGTGTAACCATGACGTTGGTTGGCACTTTGTTGCAAGGTGGAGGTAATAAAAGGCGGCAACGGTGCTTTTTCCCTTTCTTTTTCCTCAATTTTTTGCACAACAAAAGAATTGTCCAAAATTTCTTTTTCAAGAGCAATGGCAGCTTTTTCGTTTTTAATGGCAGGTTTTTTACCTTTTACCTTGTGTAAATCCACTTTAAGCGTGGGCGGTACTTCTGCATTTAAAAGTGCTTTAAAAAGCCAATATTCTTCGGGAACAAAGGCTCTGCGCTCCTCTTCTCTTTCCACGATGAGGCGTAACGCCACCGATTGCACTCGTCCGGCAGAAATGCCACGTTTGACATTTTTCCATAGCAATGGAGAAATTTTATAACCCACAAGGCGATCCAGCACACGTCTTGCTTGTTGAGCATCAAAAAGAGCTTCATTTAAAGGACGTGGATGCGCCAAAGCTTCTTTTACGGCTTTTGCGGTGATTTCGTTAAATTGTATACGCTTAATATCTTGGACTTTATCCTTAATAAGTTCTGCCACGTGCCAAGCAATGGCCTCACCTTCTCGGTCAGGGTCAGGCGCAAGATACACCACTTCCGCTTTGGCAGCGGCCGCACGTAAATCGCTGACAACTTTCTTTTTGTTGTCAATAACTTGGTATTGAGGTTCAAAATTATTACTTTCGTCAACGCCAAGTTCTTTGGAAGGCAAATCACGTACATGCCCGACACTGGCAAGCACTTGATAATTATTGCCTAATATTTTTTTTATGGTCTTTACCTTGGCCGGTGATTCCACAATGATAAGATTTTTTGACATGCCTTCCTCGAGTAGAGAATTTTTGTAAACAGAAACATACGGCAAAAAAAAGATTCGTCAAGTACATGTAATGTCAAATTCTAAATTTTCTAGACAAGAAAGTAAATTTACTGCATGGTTTTCTAAGTTGTTAAAAAGTAAACAGCGATGCCAATTCAAAAAAGGTGAATTTATGAAAAAACTCTTTATCCTCCCCATGTTATGCATTTTTTTATTTGTGAGTGCTTGTACCTCAAGCCATCAATCTCAAAAACCTTATGTTCCTGAACAAAACAGTTGGAGTATGCCGCCTTTGGCTCATAATTCCAGCGTTTATGTGGAAGTAATCAGTGCCTTGCCTTCGCAAGCTGATTTGCAAGGAAGTATTGAATCTTTTTTACGCAGCGAAATTGGAGCACGTAAAGCTCGCAGCAGAGCGGCAGCAGACTATAAAATTTATGTAACCCTTAAAGATTTACGCCCGGTATACATGAAAAGAGAGGGAAGAGGCTTTTCACTGCTGGATGTTGTACTACCGGCCGCCGTCGGCGCTACCTTTGGCGGAAGCATTGGCTCCTTGGTGCATGGCTATAGAGGTGCCGTGGTGGGCGTAGGCGTTGGTACAGTCTTGGGTATCGGCACCGGCTTAGCTGCTTCTTCCGAAAGGCAATCACAGTATCGGATACGTATGTGGCAATTAAATGCTACTATGAGCGTCTTTAATCGTTACGGAGAACAATATTCCACGCAGTTGGCAGAATATATTGAAAGTGATAGTATATCCATGTACGAGGCGCAAATGGTACTGGAAAACAATTTGGCGTGGACAGCGGTAAAACTTTTATTGCATCGTAGATGATTTGGTAAGCATATTTTTCAAATAAAATATGTGTAAAAAATCATAAAAAAAATAGTTGACATGCATGACGCTTTACCTTAAAAGCTAGTTTCCTT